>JBIKOE010000093.1:0-2815 GCA_044358215.1 Crocinitomicaceae bacterium | reverse complement strand
GGGGGCAATGTAATTGAGTTTTATAAATCTCAAGATTCAAAAGTTCAGTTGAAAATTGAATATGTTTTGGATCTAGTGCGCTTTGAAAGGCAAGCACCAATCAAATTCTTTAAAAAATTGGAAAGTACGAATGGTATTTATGAAGTGAGAATAATTCATCACAAAAAAGCATTCGAATTCTTTGTTTCCAGGATGAAGGAACATTAGTAGTTTTAACAAATGCTTTCGAAAAGAAAACGTAAAAGACTCCTATAAATAAAATCAAAAATGCAGAGAATTTAAAGACGGAATATTTAAAACAGAAAGAAGATGAAAAACGTTAAAACATTTGATCAACTACTTGATGAGAAATACGGAAAAAAAGGAAACACTGAAAGAAATCAGTTTGATGCGGATTCTCTTGCTTTTAGATTAGGTGCTATGTTGAAAGAAGCGCGTGTTGAAGCAAACTTAACACAAGAAGAACTTGCCCAAAAAACCGGAACGAAAAAAAGTTATATTTCCAGAATAGAACGTGGATTAAGCGATATACAAATTTCTACTTATTACAAGTTAATTGAACTTGGTCTAGGGAAGCATTTAAATATTTCAATTGGATAAAAGTCATTTAACACATAATAAGCAAAATGACGCACGAACATATTAGAGAGAAAGTGCTACATCGCCTACTGAAAACCTTTATTTACCATTTTAAACGACCGAAATAGAAACATTAAATTGAAAACAATAAACGTTACAAAAGGACAGATTCTGCAAAGAAGTGGTGAACTAAACACAAAAGTGTTTACGGTTGAAAGTGGTTTGTTGCGCAGTTACTCCATCGACAATAAAGGGAAAGAACATATTTATATGTTTGCACCAGAGAATTGGATTATTACCGATAATTGCGAAGGAGATATTCCTTGCGACTTGTATATAGATGCAATTGAAGATTCTACAATTACGGTAACAGAAAAGGACTTTACAAAATTATCCTCAGATAGGAAATCATTAGTAAAGCGTATAAATGTTCTACAAAAAAGAGTCATAATGTTAATGAGCTCTTCCGCGCTTGAACGTTACCAACATTTTGTAGTAACGTATCCTGATATTATTCAAAGAGTTCCACAAAGAATGATTGCTTCTTATCTTGGAATTACTCCAGAAGCATTGAGTAGATTAAGAAAAGAAATATCAAAGAACAAATAAAATACAAAATCACTTCTTGACCTAGATCAATGCACAATCTTTTAAAAGGATGCACCTTTGCAT
Organism: Crocinitomicaceae bacterium; assembly: GCA_044358215.1. GTDB lineage: Bacteria > Bacteroidota > Bacteroidia > Flavobacteriales_D > Crocinitomicaceae > UBA952. The sequence continues at coordinate 1,564 of JBIKOE010000093.1, read as the reverse complement.
TATAATAAGTATTTTTTAAAAAAAACGAGCCTATTGAGCTCAATTTCGAAAAAGAATACAAACAGAAATTACTAGAGCAAACAGAATTTTTAATGGCTAAATTAATCTTTAAAAAAAAACAAATATGAACAACGGACAAGTAGCGGGGAAATCACCCCAAATGGAACAATTAGAAGAAGGAAAAACGTATGCATGGTGTAAATGTGGTAAATCAGAAAATCAACCTTGGTGCAATGGAGCTCACATGGGAAGTGAATTTACCCCAATAGTTTTTGAAGCAGATGAATCAAAAGCGGCTGCCATGTGTATGTGCAAACAATCAAAGAATCCTCCCTATTGCGATGGCTCGCATGTTAGCTTATAAATAAAGTGACAATTTAACATATCTTAGTAACTTTGCTGATAAGCCTTTATGGCAATTTATCTGTAATACAATTAAATAAAAATTTAACCCTTTTTAAATAAAATATAAAAACATGAAAAAAATACTTATCACATTATCCGCAGCACTTGCATTGGTTTCATTCGTATTATTAGACGCTGGAAGTTGGTCTTTGGATGCAGGGCACTCACGTTTGGGTTTTACTGTAAAACACATGGAGATTTCTGAAACTGTTGGTCAATTCGACAAATTCGATGTAAAAATAACAACTCCAAATGCAGACTTCTCTGATGCAACAATCGAATTAATCGCTGAGGCTAAAACTGTCAACACTTACCTTTCAATGCGTGATGATCATTTACGTTCTGCTGATTTTTTCGATGTTGAAAAACACCCAACAATCACTTTCAAAAGTACATCTGTGAAAAAAGCAAAAGGAAATAACTATGTCATCAAAGGGGATTTCACCATGCACGGAGTTACAAAAACAGTTGTTTTAGCAGGTGTTCATAATGGGACAACTAAAAACAGAGCTGGTGCAGATTTAGCAGGATTGAAAATTTCAGGACTGATTAAAAGATCAGAATACGGAGTTGGTGTAACTATGCCAAACACAGTGGTTGCTGACGAAATTTACTTAAATGCTGATTTAGAGGTATCTAAAAACTAATAGAAAGAATCACGAAAGATGAAAGCATCGAAAATAGCTACTTTGTTGGTTCTTTTTTTAACAATTGCAACCGTACAAGCACAAAACTGGAAGATTTCTGAGAATCACAATATTGCCTTTTCAAACAAAGATGTAAGTGGTGTATTTAAAGAAATGTCTGGAAGTATTATTTTTGATGCGACTAAACTTTCAAGTTCAAAATTTGATTTAAAAATCAAGGTTGAATCTATCAGCACAGGAAATGGTATTCAGAACAAACATGCGAAAGGTGAAGAATGGTTTGACGCAGATAAATATCCGAATATTGAATTTGTTTCTTCAAAAATTGAAAAAACAGATACTGGTTATAAAGCAATTGGAAAATTAGCAATTCACGGCGTTAAAAAAGATTGCTCTGTTCTTTTTACATTTGTTAAAAAAGGAAATAAAGCTACATTTATTGGTAAATTCAGTGTGGATAGAACGGATTTTGGAGTTGGTAAAAAAGGAGATGATGTATCCGAAACTTTAAA
>JBIKOE010000024.1:0-29981 GCA_044358215.1 Crocinitomicaceae bacterium | reverse complement strand
AACTAGATAGAGGAGAGGGTATTCCTTGGAAAGGAAACTATTCATTATGGTTAGAACAAAAAGGTGCCCGTTTAAAAGGTGAAGAAAAAACTGAATCTAAACGGCAAAAAATGTTGGCGAGGGAATTAGAATGGGTAAGAATGAATCCTAAAGCGCGACAAGCTAAAAGTAAAGCGCGACTTCAAAATTACGATAAAATGCTTTCCGAAGATTTGAAAGAAAAAGAAGATCGCTTGGAACTTCCGATTCCGAATGGTCCGCGTTTGGGAGCAAATGTTATTGATGCCATTCATGTTTCAAAGGGCTTTGGAGAAAAATTATTGTACGATGATTTGAATTTTAAATTACCTCCAGCAGGGATCGTGGGTATAATTGGTCCCAACGGGGCAGGGAAGACCACAATTTTTAAAATGATAATGGATGAACTAGAAGCTGACAATGGTGATTTCTTAGTTGGGGAAACAGTTAAGATTGGTTATGTTGACCAGACACACAAAGATATAAAGGAAGATAAAACAGTTTATGATGTTGTTTCAAATGGCTTAGAATATGTAGAAGTTGGAGATCAGAAGATAAATTCTAGGGCTTACTTATCAAAATTCAATTTTAATGGGTCAGACCAAAATAAAAAAGTAGGGATTTTATCTGGTGGAGAAAGAAATCGTTTGCACCTTGCAATGACATTAAAAACAGAGGCAAATGTTCTTTTATTAGATGAACCGACAAATGACATTGATATCAATACTTTGCGTGCCCTTGAAGAAGGAATCCAAAATTTTGCTGGATGTGCTGTTGTAATTTCCCACGATAGATGGTTTTTAGATCGTATTTGCACGCATATTTTAGCATTTGAAGGAGATTCTCAGGTTTATTGGTTTGAGGGGTCTTACACTGAATACGAAGAGAATAGAAAGAAGCGTTTGGGTGAAAGTTCTCCAAGAAGAATAAAATACCGAAAGATTGTTTAATGTAAATTCTAATAAATTAAATAATGAGGAAAGGAACAAAATTATACAGCATAATAAAATTCAAATGTCCGAGTTGTCACGAAGGCAACTTCTTTATTTCACATCCTTATAATTTTAAAAATACTGGAGATGTTTTGGATAAATGTCCAATATGCAGTGTAAAATATATGCTAGAACCTGGATTTTATCAAGGAGCATTGTATGTTGCATATGGGCTTGGTGTAGCTTTGTTTCTATTAATATGGCTTCTTTGCACCTTATTTTTTCCTTTATTAAGCGTTTGGATACAAATTAGTTTAGTAGCAATTTCATCCATATTATTGGGACCGTTACTTTTTTCGCTTTCTAAAATTATTTATGCTAATATTTTTATTCCTTTAAAAAAGAATGTATAAAAAAAATCCTGCTTAGCACAGGATTTTTAAAAGGTTATTTGAATTTAATTAACGAATAATCGTCATTTCATCAACAATGTGTTTTGCGCCAGCATATTTGTCAATAATAAATAAAACATAGCGAATATCGACATTTATTGTTTTTTGAAGTTTTGTGTCAAAAATCACATCACCTGCCATTGCCTCAATATTTCCATCAAAAGCTAATCCAATTAACTCTCCTTTTCCGTTAAGCACTGGTGAACCTGAATTACCACCAGTAATGTCATTGTCTGTCAAAAAATTTACAGGCATATACCCATCTTTATCAGCATATTCTCCAAAATCTTTTTTGTCATTCAATTCCATCAAACGAAGTGGCAAGTCAAATTCTTCATCTTTCGGCTTATATTTATTAATTGCCCCTTGTAAAGTTGTATAATAATTCACTTTTGCATCATTTTCCTTATCTGCTGGTAAAGAGCTTACTTTTCCGTAAGTTAGTCGTAGCGTACTATTTGCATCTGGGTAAGTAATAGGACTTAATCCCGAAACGCGCATTCCATCAACTAATAAACGAAAAGCCCTAGAATATTCTATCTGTAGTGTCTTCAATTCCTCTGTACGATAACCTAGATGAGTTATCATTTCAGCTGAAAATCGCATGAGAGGATCTGTTCCAAGTTGTCCTTCACTTGGTAATTCAATAAATGCGAGAAGTCTTGATTTAGATGTGAAGAGACTTAGTTCAAATAAATTAGAAACGTAGGAGGTATAGTCGCCATTGTACTTTTCTTTTGTTAAGGTTAATGTGGAAACTAGTGGATATCCCGCTTTCTTAACATATAGATTTAAGCCATCTACAAGGATGTCTTTTTCTGCAGGAAGATAAATACCATTAAAAAAATCATTTACAGAAGAAATCAAGCCAGCTTTCATTGTTGCTCTTTTAGTCTCATCAGCTTTAACATACGCTTCAATTTGAGCGCCTAATGATCTTGATATTACTGCATAAGCTGAACCTCTCAATAAAATATTTAAATAATTATCATGTCTTGATTTTTCATTTGTTGCAGCGTAGTATGCATTTATTTTTTCAATTACTTTTCCGTATTTTTCTGCATTTTCCTTTTTATTTGCCCATTTATTAAATTTTGCTTCATTTAAAGCTTTGGAATCTGCAGTTTTAAATTTAGTTAATGCGTCAATCATTCCTTGACGGTTTTTCCAATAGTTAGCTGTTGATGCATATTTAGCAGCATAATTTAAACGAACGGCATCATCTTTATCCATGTATTTTTTCATCCCATCCATAACTGTTTTTGCAGCTTCTACCCAAGCTGGGTATGCAAATTTTACATTTTGATCAATTCCACTAGCTGGTAACCAACGATTTGTTCTTCCGGGATAACCAAGAATCATCGCAAAATCATTTTCTTTAAATCCTTTGATATTAACAGGTAAATGATGCTTTGGCTTGAGAGGTACATTTGATGTAGAATAATTTGCAGGATTGCCATTTGCATCAGCATACACTCGAAACATAGAAAAATCTCCGGTATGTCTTGGCCATTCCCAATTGTCTGTATCGCCACCAAATTTCCCTACACTATTTGGAGGAGTTCCTACCAAACGAACATCTTTAAAATCTTCATAAACAAAATAATAATATTCATTTCCTTGAAAAAATGGACGAACACTAACAGTATATTTTCCGCCGCCATTATTTTCATTTTCTATCATTGTAATTTCTTCTTTTATTAGAATTTCACGTTCAGATTCTGACATAGAGTCATTTAACTTGCCTAAAATTCGTTTAGTTACATCATCCATTCTCACAAAAAAGCGAACGAATAATGAGCTTGGTTTTAACTCATCTGCTCTTGTTGCAGCCCAATATCCATTTGTTAAATAATCTTTCTCTGGAGTTGAAAGTTCAGCAATTGCATCAAATCCACAGTGGTGATTCGTCAATACTAAACCATCTTTGGAAATTAATTCTGCTGTACAACCACCATTAAATTGAACAATTGCATCTTTTAAGCTTGAATTATTTATACTGTATATTTCTTCTGCTGTTAACTGAAGTCCCATTTTTTGCATGTCGCGGTGATTCAATCTATCAATGAACATTAAGAACCACATTCCTTCGTCTGCTCTTACAAAAAAGCCAAGAAATAGTGCAATAGCTACAAGTGTACTTTTTAATCTAGTCATAATTTTAAGTTTTTTGATTTTTGAATTGCTAAAATAGCAATAAAAAAAGAATTTAAAGCTATTTTTACAGCAATGAAAATTTACATTTCTCTATTTCTTGTGTTATTTTATTCTGCTGACTTTTGCTACTCGCAGTTAGACTTAAAAGAAATCATGAAGGGGCCGGACTTTGTTGGATATCTTCCTGAAAATCCATACTGGTCATACGATGGAACAAAAATTTATTTTGATTACAGAGCTGAAAATGATCGTGGTAATTCTTTGCATCAATTTGACCTTAAATCTAAAACAATTCAAAAGCTAGATTCAATAGCCAGGGTTCAAACAATTGCTTATGATTTGAGTCAAGATGCTTACAATCTTTTGTATTTTGAAAGAGACAACACCCTTGCTTCGGTTGATAAGATCAATAAGCGTATTTCACTTTGTTATCAAGGGATGGAGAGTATTCAGAATATACAGCGATTAAATAATGAAAATAAACTTGTTTTTCAACAAGGAATAAATCTCTTTGAATGGCAGAATAAAGATGGAAAATCATCATTGCGGCAATTAACAAATTTTATCTTGGGAGAAAAAAAAGATGAGAAAATAGATTCTAACTTTTTATTCAAGCAACAGGAAGAATTATTTGAGTTTTTTAAAGATAAAGATAAAAATAAGGCTTGGAAAAAAACTCTGGGAGAATTTCAGTTGTTTCCTCGACCGCGCTTAAATTATTTAGGACTTGCTAAGCTATCAAGTGTTCAGATAAATCCGAGTGGGGAATTCGTTACTGCAATTTTGCGCAGTGAAGAACTTGAAAAAGAAACTTTAGTTCCTGAATTTATAACACGTGATGGAAAGGTTAAAACATCAAATGCTCGTGCTAAAGTTAGTAAAAATGAGCCCAATCAACGCTTATATATTCTGCCTTTAAACTCAGCAGATTCATTGGTATCAATAGATTTATCTGGATTGACAGATATTCGAAAAAAACCAAGTTATATTGACACCTTGACTTCCTCACGCTATGAAAAAGATCGGAATTTGTTTATTCACCCATTGAAATTCTCCAAAACGAGTAATTTGGCTTTGTGTGATATTCGAACTGCGGACAACAAGGATCGTTGGATTATATTAGTTGATTTAGAAAAATTAACTATTAAGGAATTGAATCATCAACATGATGAAGCATGGATTGGTGGACCAGGAATATCTTCTTGGAATGAGGAAGTTGCTGTTTTAGATTGGTTGGAAGACGGAATGTCATTTTATTTTCAATCAGAAGAAACAGGGTATTCGCATCTTTATTCTTTTGATATTGAAACGGGAACTAAAAAAACAATAAGTTCCGGGAATTTTGAAATACACCAAGTACAACTTTCAAAAGATAAAAAGCGCTTTTTTATTACAGCAAACAAAACTCATTCTGGAAATCGAGATTTTTATCATTTGGATATCAAAAGTTTAGCTTGGACAACAATTCTAAGTTCAGATGGATTTCACGATGTACAAATTTCACCTGACGAAAAATCTTTATTGATTCGTTATTCTAACTCAAATACTCCGTGGGAATTATACCTTGCTAGTAATTCACCAAATACAAAAATGACGCAACTAACGAATTCTACTACCTCAAAATTCCAATCTTATTCTTGGCGGAAACCTCCAGTTTTTCAATTTAAAGCAAGTGATGGCATTGCAGTTGCAGCTCGAATTTATGAACCAAAGACAGAAATTAAAAATGGTGCGGCTGTATTATTTGTTCATGGAGCAGGATATTTACAAAATGCGCATAACTATTGGAGTAATTATTACCGAGAATATATGTTCCACAACTTACTCTGCGATCTTGGATATACTGTTCTGGATGTTGATTACCGTGCCAGTGAAGGCTATGGTCGAGATTACCGAACTGCGATTTATCGTTTTATGGGGGGGAGAGATTTGGATGATTTTATTGACGCCAAAGATTTCTTGGTAAAACAGCATGGAATTGATTCTAATCGTGTGGGAATTTATGGTGGCTCTTATGGTGGATTTATAAGTTTAATGGGCTTACTTACAAAGCCAAATGAATTTAATTGCGCTGCTGCTTTGCGTTCTGTTACAGACTGGGCGCATTATAACCACGAATACACTAGTAATATTCTTAATTATCCAGATACAGATCCTGAGGCTTATCGCAAAAGTTCTCCGATTTATTTTGCTGAGAATTTAAGTAAGCCTCTCATAATGCTTCACGGAATGGTGGATGATAACGTGCAATTTCAAGATGTTGTTCGCTTAAGTCAGCGATTTATTGAACTTGGAAAGAAAAACTGGGAATTGGCAGTTTATCCTGTTGAAGCACACGGTTTTAGAGAAGCTTATTCTTGGTATGATGAATACAGAAGAATATTTGAGTTATTTGAAAAGAATTTAATAAAGTAAAATGTTAACTATTAGAGAATTACAGGGCAAGGATGAAATGATGGGGCATATCTCAGTTCTTCATGCTATTTATCCTAGTTTAACGGTTGAAGAATACGATCGTGAGTTAGATCAAATGTTGCCACACAATTATAGTCAAGTTGCTGTATTTGACGATGAAATTTGTATTGGCATTAGTGGATTCTGGATTGGAACAAAATTGTGGTGCGGGAAATACTTGGAATTAGATAATATAGTTGTTCTAGAAAAATATAGAAGTAAAGGCGTTGGAAAATTACTTTTTGACTTCCTTCATAAAAAAGCTGTGGAACACGATTGTACAATGTTATCTTTAGATTCGTACACGCATAATTTTAAAGCGCATAAATTCTTTTACATTCAAGGATTTAGTCCAAAAGGATTTCATTTTATTAATATATTAAAACCTAATAAAGTCAGGTAAGCTTTAATCAATTTAAATTTCAAATGTAATGGTGACATCACTAACAACTATTTATAAGATTTAGATGAAACTTATTTTAATATCATTTTTATTTATCCCATATTTTTCTTTTACACAACAAATCATAGAGGTTCAAAATAAAGCGGATTATCCCTTCTTACTTTCTTTACCAGATCAAGTTATTTTAGATAGCATACCTCCGATTTTAATTTTTCTTCACGGAAGAAGCTTGTCCGGCAACAACTTAAATTTAGTTAAAAAATATGGTATTATTGATGCAATCGAAAGCGGTCGGAAAATTCCTGCTATCGTTATTGCTCCGCAAGTGAATTCTGGAAGTTCTTGGGAACCATCAAAAATTTTAAGTGTATTGGAATATGTTCAAGAAAATTATAAAACAGATACAAATAGAGTTTATGTAGCTGGGATGAGTCTAGGAGCTTATGGAACTACTTATTTTGCTGGAACCTATCCTGAAAAAATCGCGGCGGCTGTAGCTCTTTGTGGTGGAGGTAATTTATCTGATGCTTGTAATCTAACAAAAACAAATATTTGGATTCAACACGGGAAACTCGATAAAGCAGTAAAACACAGTGAATCTGAAAAAATGTATGAAGCAATAAAAGCCTGTGATTCTGATGCAATTTGTTACTTCACTTCCTATCCAAATGCAGATCATGGTGATTTAGCATCTGAATTTTACCGCGATGAAATTTATGATTGGATGTTTCAATTTGCCTTAAATCAAGATTCAAAAAAAATGGATCAGTTGAAAATCGAATCGTCCAAAATATTTTCAAAAAGTGGAGTAGATTATGGTAATGCATTGAATAAAACTATAAAATCAAACACTAATGAAGATTTTGATGAAGAGTTAAATCCCTCATCTTTAATTATTAAAACCGATAATACTCTGACATATGTGGTAAAAAAGGGAGATACTTTATATCAAATAGCAAAGAAACATGCTACTACGGTAGAAGAAATTCAACTTTTAAATAAATTAACAACTACAACGATTCAGATAAATCAGATTTTACAAATAAAATAAGTTTTTTGAGTGTTCGCTTTCTTACTACCAATATTTAAAATTATAATCCTAATGAAAATCCCAAATTGAGCTAATATTTTCATTTTGCCATTCTTTTTCCTTGATGAAAAAGAATCAAAAAATCAAGGCTCTGAATTTCTTTTTGTTCGCAAATTATTGTAATACATGTATTTATAAATCGTAGCGAACAATTTTAACTCCTTTCTGAAACTTAAATTTTTTTAAAATGTTCTTGCAGAAATTTTAAAAATTAACAGTTTCAGTTCAGTAGCTAAAACCAAGAAATTCAAGGCCAAAATTAGTTTCGTTACTATTCACCAAATAGCCCTCACTTTGATTAAATTCTTGATTTTCAACATTCAAGTAATTTACTGGTACGATTGCGAACACTCAATAAGTTTTTTATTGTTTTATCGCTTTCATTTTTAAAATACTTCCATTTACGCTTGAGAAATAAATAATGTCATCGTGCGCAACAATTGCAAAACAATTGTTCGTGGCAAGTTTATTCCAAGTTTTACCATTATCTTTCGAGTAATCTATACCATTTGTCCCACAGCAATAAGTTATTCCTCTGTAATAATAAACGCAAGAACGATAACCATTTGCTTCTTGTTTGGGTTTCTTCCATGTTTTCCCACCATTTTTAGTATAAAAACTAGTATTTTGTTTCTCGTTTGGCTGTGTGTAATCGCCGCCAACAACGATTCCATTTTTACCGTCAATCATAGCAAGTGAATATGGACCAGAAGATTCTGAAGATGGAAAGGGCAGGGGACTTATCGTCCAAGAAATACCCTTATTTGAACTTCTAAAAAAGCGAGATTGTTTACCTCCGCTTACAAAAATAAAATCTCCATTACTAATTTTTACAGTGGTTCCACTTGCAGCAAAAGCTGCTTCTCCATCAATTGCAGGAATTTTTGTTAAACAGGATTTCCAACTTAATCTATTATCTTCAGAATAAAACAAGGAGAAAAAACCATCATATGGATCTCCCATTAGAAAGCCTAAGTTATTTTCAAAATCCATTCCATCGAGAAATAGTGTTTTATTAGAATCAGAAGAAGTATAATAGGGTTCTTGCTTTAAAACTCCTTTACTGTCAATTTTAATCAATGAGGCGAAGTCTCCAGTTTGCATTAAGATAATGCCATTTTTATCGCAATGAATATCACGAATTTCAGGAAATAAGCGATTCAGGAAGTATGGTTTTGCTATACTTGAATCGTTTAATGGATAAACGAATAGCTGACCATTGTTTGTCCCTATAAAAAGCTGTTTATTGTAAATAGTTAGTGCACGAGAATGAATCGGATCTTTTGAATACTGAATTAGCTCAACTTCTTGTGAGGTGAGTAAAAAAGGAAAGAGCACTGAAAAAAGTAGTTGCTTCATCTTGTTATTTTGCCTGAGAACGGAATCGCTTGTCGAATTGCTCTTTTTGCTGTTCTATTAAGCTTTCTAAATTCTCTGGAATTTCTCGTTTCCAACGCTTGTGTGACCACAGCCAATGACTTGGATTAAGTAAAATATCTTTCTCTAAAAGAGTAGTGTAAGTACTCGTTAAATATCCGTAATCTAATGTTTTAGGTTTATCTGATAAAAGTTTTAGTTCAAGTGAATAATATCCTCTTTTTACTTTATGGATTGTAAAGTAAACAACTGCTAAATCAAATTCATTAGCCATGAATTCAGTACCAAATAAAACAGGAGTTTTTTGATTTAGGAAATCAGTCCAATAGCTTTTAGTTGAATCTCCCGGTGCTTGATCGGATAAAGTTAATACAGCAAAAGGTTTTTTAGTGTAATTCATCAATTCAGATTTATAGTTTTTAGAATGAATTACGCTCATTCCAAATCGGGATCTTCGTTCCATTAATTTTTTATCCCAAAATTGATTTGTAAGTGGCATACCAATTCCAAATGCTTTGTGAAGAATCAAAAAACTTTGAGCAGTAATAAGCCATTCCCAATTATTAAAATGTCCAGAAACAAGTATTACATTTTTGTTTTTCTCGAATAAATCCTTCATTATTTCGGGATTTTGAAGAATCATGCGTTTTTCAAGTTCTACTTTTGAGATACTTAAGTTTTTTATTCCTTCAATAAGAATATCCGCAAAATGCCTATAAAAATCGCGTTTAAGTTTCGTTCTTTCAGATTTAGCTAGTTCAGGGAAAGAACGAAGGATATTTTCTTCAATTACTTTTTTTCGATAAGGAATAATCGTTATTAATAGAATGTAAAATAGGTCGCTTATGCGATAAAGTATGCATAAAGGCAAGTGAGAAAGAGGAGCGACAAATAAAAAATAGATCAGGCGTGCCATTAGTTTTCATATTTATTATTCCAAAGAGCTTGAATTGTTTTTGCTATTTCTTGCTCCTTGGCATTTGATCCAGCATTAAAAAAATTCATTCCTTTTAATTCTTCAGGTAAAAATTCTTGCGCTACAAAATTACCAGGGAAATCGTGGCTATAAAGGTAATCCTTACCGTAATTCAATTCTTTCATAAGCGCTGTTGGAGCATTCCTCAAGGGCAGGGGAACACCAAGACTTCCAGTTTCTTGAACTGCTTGCTGCGCTTTATTGAGCGCCATATACGCCGCATTTCCTTTTGGAGAAGCTGCTAAATACATAGTGCATTGCGCCAAAACAATTCGTGCTTCTGGCCATCCGATAGATTCTACCGCCTGAAAACACGCGTTCGCCATTAAAAGTCCATTTGGATTTGCAAGTCCAATGTCTTCCGAAGCAGAAATAAGCAAACGCCGAGCAATGAATTTGGGGTCTTCACCTCCTTCAATCATTCGAGCAAGCCAATATATTGCTGCATTTGGATCACTTCCACGAATTGATTTAATCAAAGCAGAAACAATGTCGTAATGCTGTTCTCCATCTTTATCATAACGCGCCAAGCTTTGCTGTGCATTTTTCATGACAAGATCGTTTGTTATTTCAATATCTTGCTGTTCTTGAAATGTTCCGATAATAATTTCAAAAATATTGAGTAATCTTCTGGCATCTCCACCTGAAATACGAAGAAGCGCAGAAGTTTCAACTAAATTGATTTTTTTTGATGAAAAAGCTGAATCTTGTTGAATAGCATTCTCGAGAATTGCTAACAAATTACTTTTTGTATGTTCCACCAAACTATAGACTTGGCAGCGAGAGAGTAGGGCGGATATCACCTCAAATGATGGATTTTCTGTAGTTGCACCAATCAAAGTAAGTGTACCCTTTTCTACAGCTCCTAATAATGAATCTTGCTGTGCTTTGGAAAAACGATGAATTTCATCGATGAATAAAATTGTTCCTTTCGGTTGAAAAAGCCCGCCTTTATCAATATTGGAAATAATCTCTCGTACATCTTTAACGCCAGATGAGATAGCTGACAGAGTGTGAAATGGACGAGAGAGATGTTTCGCTATCAAATGAGCTAATGTGGTTTTTCCGACACCTGGAGGCCCCCATAAAATCATTGAGGGAATCATTCCTGAATCCAATGCGCGTCTTAACGAGGCATCAGCTGATAAAATATGCTCCTGCCCGATGTATTCATCTAAGGTTTTTGGTCGCATACGTTCAGCAAGAGGAGCAGAAATCATCTTGTAAAGTTACATAAAACTTTAATGAGTAGAATCCTTTAGATTAGTTTACAGAACGTGGTTCCGGTTATCTAAATGATCAAAATTTTAGTTTTTAACGACATTTATTTGAGATGTCTGTCCATCATTTGTTATAATCTTCAACAAATACACACCAGATTCTAATGTTGAAATATCTATCTCAGCTTTTTCATTTAAAAGTAGCTCGGTGCTATTTAGAACAATCTTCCCTGAGATGTCTGTAACGGTTAAGGCAATTTTTCCGCTTGCTTTCAACGAGATTGTGACACTATTCATTGCAGGATTAGGATAAGCAAGGACTTTTAAATTATTCAGTTCATCTGTGCTAGCAACTGCTTCCGTCACTTTTATTCCTAAAGCATTGGGGATATCTGATCCAAATCCAAGCGAGAAATATGCTCCATCATTTTCAATCGGGCAAATAGGCTGTAAATAGTAGTCAGTGTTCCACGTATAATTTGTGTTATCGTGACCAAAATAAACATTCGTATTTACAGTTTGAACACACGCTAAGTAACGATCACTATCTGTTAATACAATTGGTTCATTAAATGCTGCATAAACAGTTTCATAACCCAATTCACTTGGATAGTAATAGTATGCCTGTGCAACTTCTGTTAATGTTCCAAAGCCAAAGCCAGGATCATTTAAATCAACAAAAACATCTTCCCATTTGTAAAGATATACAGATATTTCTTCACCAGTTAACAATGAATCTCCAGGAACTGCAGTACCTTTCACCGCTGCAAAATACAATCCTTCAACAGCCAATCTACTTGCATTTGGATCACTTATTACAGAACAAATAGAATACGTTTGGTTATTTGTACTTGGTCGGTAAAAAGTCTTACCACTTGGTAAACCTGTTGCGGTATCAATTTTAGCAGCACTATAAATAGATTCACTTATTGTGAAACTATAAGAAATCGAATTATCTGAAGCGTATTCATCAACTATATTCGTCATATTTAGATCCATCATACTTGCAGTATATGTCAAAGTGTAAGTTCCTAAAGGATAGGTTGATAAAGAAAAATCTGCTAAAGTAAAATTTTCGCCTGGAGCAATATCTATACTGTCATTTATGTCAATGTACATAGCTGATACACTGTTGTCATAAACAAGATTTCCAGCTGGATTTGTAACTGTAGCTCTTAGAGAAACATTTCCTTGCGGTAGATTACCTGGATTATATATTCGTGCTCCTAAATCGAAATTAAATTCCGTTTCATTTTGCGCAAGTAAGGCGGGGAAAAATCCTTTTTTTGGTATTAATGCAGCCTCTGTTCTAAGAGCTAGATCATTGGCAAATAAGCCTGTTTTGTTTCCTAAGAACATGGTTACAGGTCCGTTTTGCATTTCAGCGCGTAAGATTTCACCATCATTAAAATTCAATAAAACTACAGGGATAGTAACATTTGGAGCTACAGTTAAACCTCCAGTTCCGATATCTGCACCAGCGGATGGACGATTGACAATAAGAACAGCAATTGCACCTGCATTTTGTGCTATCAAAGCTTTTTCAGACATATAGCAAATTGTTGATGCTGTGCCACCGTCATATCGGTATACTACGGCAATTTTTCCCGCAAGATTATTTATCAAATTTGCACAACCATAATTTGCTAATGGAACTCCAGAAATAGTGCTATTTCCAATAGTGCCGTCATCAACTAACATAAGTGTATCTTGTACATAGGTTCCAGGGATATTGAAGTCTGGACTTCCCCAAGTATTTGCAGGAGTCCCCCAAGAAAACGCATAATTTCCAGCGATGGATGCCGGAGAAACACCAGAACAGACAACCTGCCCTTTTACAAATTGAATGGAAGATAGAAGAATAAATAATGAGTAAAAATGCTTCATACGAATTTGAATTAATTAAGGATTAAAATTACGAAAAAAACTTAAGCTTAAAACCAAGAGAATTTTATCTATTCTTTTAAGTTAAACTAAAATAGGTTTATTTTGATTGAATATTAATCATATATTTGCGTAATAAATAATCAAAAACAAGTTTTATGCCGCACGACAATTCATCTCGTCCATTATTTGTAAGAATAAAAGGTCGTGTGGAAGAGCAATCAATGCAGATGCCTTTTATTTTTTCGCCGATAAGTGCAGGGTTTCCTTCTCCAGCATTGGATTTTATGGATAAGGGAATTGACTTAAATAAAATCCTTATAAAGAATGTTTCAGCAACATTTTTAGGTCAGGTAGCAGGAAATTCTATGATGAAAATTGGAATCTCAGATGGCGACTACATCATTATCGACAAGAGTTTAACGCCTTCAAGTAATGACATTGTTGTGTGTGTCTTGGATGGAGAATTTACGCTAAAAAGAATCCAACTTGAAAAGGAATACTGCTTGTTGCATCCTGAGAATGATGCATATAAAACGATAAAAGTTACCGAAGACAATGAATTTTCCATTTGGGGAGTTGTAATCCATGCCATAAAAAACTTCAAATGTACGCGCTGATAGATTGTAATAATTTTTATGCTTCCTGCGAGCGCTTATTTATGCCCAAGCTTATCGGGAAGCCAATTGTCGTTTTATCCAACAACGATGGTTGTGTTATCGCGAGAAGTAATGAGGCAAAGCAACTTGGAATTCCAATGGGAGCCGCAGCATTTGAGTACGAGAAATTCTTTATAGAAAATCGGGTTTCTGTCTTTTCTGCAAACTTTGCATTGTATGGTGATATGAGTAATCGGGTTATGTCGATCTTGCACGAATTTAGTCCTGAGTGCGAAGTGTATAGCATAGATGAAGCATTCCTCAAATTATCGGGTTTCCAATTGTCTAATTTAAAGGAATTTGGTGCAGCAATTTATAAGAGCGTAGTCAGTAGCACTGGTATTCCAATAAGCATTGGTATTGCTCCAACGAAGGCGCTTGCTAAAGTTGCAAATAGAATTGCAAAAAAATACCCTAATCAAACAGAAAACTGCTATTACATCGAAAATGAAGAACAAAGAATAAAAGCTCTGAAATGGCTACAAGTTGAAGATGTTTGGGGTATCGGAAGAAGGCATTCTTTTAGATTGAAGAATTTAGGAGTAAAAACGGCCTATGACTTTACGCAGATGAACGATAAATGGGTTGCGAAAAATATGTCTATTGTTGGTTTAAGATTAAAAAGAGATCTAGAGGGAATCCCTACATTGGGAATAGAAGACATACAAATCAAAAAGAATATTGCTACTACGCGCTCATTTGAAAGAAATATCGCTAAGTATGCTGAAGTAGAAGAACGCATAATCACATTTTCAGTTTTATGTGCGGAAAAATTAAGAGCTCAAAAATCATCTTGCACCTCATTAATTGTATTTATTCAGACAAATTTTCACCGGCAAGATCTAGAGCAGTATCGAAAAAGCGTTACACTAAAACTGCCTTTCCCTACAAATTCTAGTATAGAAATCTCCAAGTTTGCCTGTGAGGGATTAAAAATAATCTTCAAAGAAGGAATAAGCTATAAAAAAGCTGGCGTAATTATTATGGATTTCAAGCCAGAAGAGCAGCTGCAATTGTCTTTATTTGAAAATAGCAACCCAAAACACACTGTCTTGATGAAAGTTATGGATCAATTAAATGCAGCATTTGGCAGGCAAAAGGTAAAGCTGGCAAGTCAAGATTTGAAAAGGGTTTGGAAAATGAAGCAAGAAATGCTCTCTCCACACTATACCACGAATATAAAGGATGTTATTAAAATTCAGGTTTGAAGAGATAGAGGGAGAGGGAAAATACAAAAAAGGACTATTCTCCAGTTGGGTCTGTAATGCCATATTTGCTTTTTAAAGCAGTACAATCAAATTTATTTTCACCACAATCCAAATATGTTAAAGAAGTATTTTTACTTAGATCCAAGCTGCTAAGTTGATTATTAAAACAACCCAATTCAGTTAAAGCACTATTTTTACTTAAATCTAAACTGGTAAGTTGATTTCCCCCACAATTCAACCAAGATAAAGCAGATGCACCACTTATATTCAAGCTGATGAGTTGATTAGCATTACACAACAAAGAGTATAAAGTACTATTTTTACTTACATCCAAGCTTGTGATTGGATTGTAACTACAATCCAAAACAGTTAAAGCAGTATTTTTACTTACGTCTAAGCTAGTGAGTTGATTACCTTTGCAATCCAAATAAGTTAAAGTAGTAAAGGCTTCTATACCTTTTAAATTAGAAATACTCATATCTCTACAATCAATAGTATCATTAAAGGCACTTGCTTCACTAATTTGAATTTCCTTATCTCTATTGGTATTTATAGCTTTATTTCCAACTAAATATGCTTTAAAGCTAGAATCAGGTATGATTACAATTTGCCCAAAGCCAAATATTGGTAAAAGGAGTAAAATAAGCAGTAGTATTTTCAAATGTTTTTTTAACAAATATAAAGTAAAAAGTTAAATCACAAGGGATGATAGTTTATGGAGGAGTTATGAGAGGGGGATGCAAATTAAAAATTTAAAAAATAGAAGTATTTTTTTTAAATAATTTGGAGACTAATAAATTAAAAAAATTAGTAGTTGAAATAAATAGTAATAAGTTTGTTCTATGGCACTATATCATATAAGATACCACTTATCATACCTTTGAAACTCCCAGAAGTTACCGTAGGTAAAAGCTCGTGACCAGTTAAAGTGTATGTGCCTGATGGAAGCCATAATTCAGTTCCTAATTCCGCAATTCCATTAATTAAAATAGCACCCCACCCAATTGGAGCTGGAGAGCCCGAGCTTATAGAATTTAAAGAAGAACATCCCGCTCTAGTTATTTTTATAACTTGATTAGATCCTACAGTCAAAGTTCCAGTAAACATTGGAGTTGATAGATTACCATCTGCATCCCCAGGTCCATAAGTATTAAAAATTGCTTGATTAAATTGTAAATTTTGAGCTGATAGATTAGTAGATAAAATAACTAGAAGTCCAAAGAAAAATAGAGAATTTAAAATTAGTTTTTTCATAATTATTAGTATTAAAATCCAGTATAAATTAAAGTCTTAAGTCTTTTTGCATCTTCTGATTTGGAAGTGTATAATGCATAAGGAACACTCAATAATTGGCTACTTCCAACAATGGTATAATTTGTTCCACCTGTTGGATCTGTTTGTGTTTTTATAAAATATGTTCCATTTCCCCAGTTGATTCCGGCAAAGGTTCCTGTAACAACAGTTCCTGCACCAATTTCTAAACTTACTAATCCATTTGTATTAGTACTTGCTGTTTGTGTTTCGCTGTATACTACAGTCCCTGTTTCAGAACCTTGTAATATACTAATTTTTATTCCTACTGATGTAGAAGTAACAAGTGCTCCACTGGTGTTTCTAATTACAGCTTGGTAACTCATTTTTTGAGGAGCTTGGGTAAAACTTATTTTTCCAATAAGTAAAAACAACAATAAGAATGATTTTTTCATATGTATAAAATTAAATTTTTATTCCTTCACAATCTTTAGTACTTCTTGTTTATTCTCAGATAATATATTCAAGAAATAAACTCCTGGTTTTATTGAAGCCATACTAAATTTAGTAGCTTTTGTATCTAAAACTTTTACTGCTTTACCATTCATATCGGTAAGACTTAAAGAAGAAACTGTTCCTACTAATTCCAAACCTGTTATAGTGAAATCACCATTTGTAGGGTTAGGGTAGATCATTAGGGTATTTCTTTCATTAATGTCTGAAATACCTGCTCCACTGCAGTTGCAGTTTAAACTAAAAGATGCTGTAGAATCTATATTATTAGGATTAGCCAAATTAGCATTGCTCCAGGCTACATCATCTACTTCTATGCAGCTTAGGTTTGGATTATTATAAGTATGAAAATCATAATAACCTTCATCATTCCAAAAAATATTAATGTTGTTACCATTACTTATATTTAAACATGATAATTGATTACTATGACAATACAAAGTAGTAAGTTCAGTACAAGCAGATACATCTAAACTTGTTAATAGATTATAAGTACAATCCAAATAAGTAAGTGCTGTACAACCCGATAGATCTAAACTTGTTAATGAATTATTACGACAAACCAAAACAGTAAGTGCAGAACAAGTAGATACATCTAAACTTGTTAATAGATTACTTTGACAAAGTAAAGAAGTAAGTGCAGTACAACCCGATACATCCAAGCTTGTTAAATTATTATCTGAACAACCCAAAACAGTAAGTGCAGAACAAGTAGATACATCTAAACTTGTTAATAGATTACTATGACAAAGTAAAGAAGTAAGTGCAGTACAACCCGATACATCCAAGCTTGTGAGTTGATTACCAGCACAATACAATTCAGTTAAAGCAGTAAAGGCTTCTATTCCTGTTAAATTAGAGATATTCAAGTAACCACAAACAATTTCACCATTAAAGGCACTTGCCTCACTTACTTGTATCTGATTATCTCCATTAGTATTTATAGCTGAATTACCAACTAAATATGCTTTAAAGTTAGGATCTGGTATGCTTACATTCTGTCCAAAGCCAATTATTGGAAAAGCAAGAAGTAGAAGAAGTAGTTTCATAATTAAAGTTTTATCAAAGATAGTATAATAAAAATATAATTAGTTGTTTTACAAATATTTAACCGCAGCAGAAATAAGATTTTGGTTCATTTGGTCAAGGCCTTGAAGACTAAACTGCTCTAAGTTGGAAGTTGCACAATAAAGCACCCATAAGGATGCTCTGTATAAAATTAATTTTTTATTCCTTCACAATCTTTAGTACTTCTTGTTTATTCCCGGATATTATATTCAAGAAATAAACACCTGGTTTTATTGAACCCATACTAAATTTAGTAGCTTTTGTATCTAAAACTTTTACTACTTTACCATTCATATCGGTAAGACTTAAAGAAGAAACTGTTCCCAATAATTCCAAACCTCTAATAGTGAAATCACCATTTGTAGGATTTGGGTAGATACTAAGTTTTGAAGCACTTAATTCATTGATTCCGGTAAAACTCATGGTAAGGTTAAGTGTAATGGTACTATCACAACCTGAAGCATTTGGAATTACTGCTGTATAAGCTCCTGTTGTTGTATATGTCTGATTATTTACAGGCCAAGTATACGAGTCTAGTGCTGTTTGGGAGATAGAACTTGAAGTATTAGTATTAATTGTAAGATTAAGAGCTTGCGTAACACAGTTTGTAGTTGTTCCAGTGTAGACTCCAGATGCAGTATATGTTGTGCCATTCCAAACATAAGAGTCACATGCTGAAGCAGTTGTTGTGTTTGTAGAACTTGGTGTAATTGTTAAGTTCAAAGCTTGCGTAACACAGTTTGCAGTTGTTCCTGTATATTCTCCAGATGAAGTATAAGTTGTTCCATTCCAAACATAAGACCCACAAGCCGTAATTGTTGTTGTATTTGTAGTACCATCAATAATTGTTAAGTTCAAAGCTTGCGTAACACAGTTTGCAGTTGTTCCTGTAAACACTCCAGATGCAGTATAAGCTGTTCCATTCCAAGTATAGTAGTCACAAGCAGTTTGTGATGTTGTATTGGTAGAACTTGGAGTGATTGTTAAGTTCAAAGACTCTGTAATACAGTTTGCAGTTGTTCCAGTGTAAACTCCAGATGTAGTATAGTTTGTTTCATTCCATAAATAAGAGTCACAAGCTGTAGCTGTTGTAGTATTTGTAGAACTTGGTGTAATTGTTAAGTCCAAAGACTCGGTAACACAGTTTGCAGTTGTTCCAGTATAAACTCCGGATTCAGTATAGTTTGTTCCATTCCAAGTATATGAGTCACAAGCTGAAGCTGTTGATGTGTTAGTAGAACTTGGTGTAATGGTCAGGTTCAAAGATTGTGTAACACAATCTGTAGTTGTTCCTGTAAATACTCCAGTTGCAGTATAAGTTGTTCCATTCCAAGTATAGGAATCACAAGCTGAAGCTGTTGTTGTGTTGGTAGAACTTGGAGTAATTGTTAAGTCCAAAGACTCAGTAACACAATCTGTAGATGTTCCAGTATAAACTCCAGATGCAGTATAGCTTGTTCCATTCCAAGTATAAGAATTACAAGCTGAAGCAGTTGTTGTGTTGGTAGGATTTGTAGAGGTATAAAGATTTTGTATTTCACAGTCTGTAAGAGCACGGTTCCAGATACCAATGTCGTCTACTAAACCAGTAAAACCATTTAAATTTGTATTAGTATTACCAAATGTTGTTGAAAAAAAATTATTTGATAAAGGACTAATTATTCCTTGGGTAGAATATGGATTAGATAAACCTATATTTATACCATCAACATATAATGAAAAATCTGATGTAACATATGTTGGATTTGTCTTAGTATATATTGCTGCAAAAAAGTGCCAATTATTATCTGAATAATTAATTTGATTAGAATATACACCAAAACCTATACAAGATGTTTTTTCAACTTGCCAATACAAAAAATTATCATTCCCGATAAATAATCTTGGACCATCTGCACCAAAACAACCATTACTCATAGCAAATATAGTTCCATCTACTCCTGCTGTTATTTTTTTAAACCAACCTGAAATGGAAATTGATGTTAATGAATCACTAGTTATGGTAGACAATGATATTTTACTGTTTTGATTTAAAAATGAATACGCACTATTAACATTACCATTTCTATCTGTTGTCAGAGTAGCACCATTATTAGTCCCATTATTCCCATTCCCACTTTCATCATTTGCATTGCCACAAAACGGCCAATAACCAACTAGCCCAGATGTTGGCACATAAGCTGGTAAACAACTTACAGGAACAGTTGAAGTATATAAATTTGTGATTTCTTGTTGGGTTAAAGCACGGTTCCAAATACCAAAATCATCTATTAAACCATTCCAAGAAGTACCGCTATAAGGACCACTATAATAACCAATTATTAAAGGTTCTATGGTATTTGAAATTGTTTGATTTAAGTTAGAATTTGCATCTCCATCTTGTAGTACACCATCAAAGTATATTTGACTATTTTGAAGATTGTAAACTACAATAATATTATGCCATTGATTGTCAAGATATTCTGAATCACTAATTGAGGAACAGTTACCAGTAACACCATAGCCAAAACATTTATGAGCTGGTCCAGGAATTCCATCAAAAGCAAAATAATAACCTGAATCAGGGCATCCACCAGTTATTCCTTTTTTGAAAACTAAATTGAACCCGTTAGACAAATTATTGTATTTTAACCAAAATGAAAAAGTACATGAACTTCCTATATTTAAAGAGGTTGAATGAGGTATTGTGATGCCAGAATTACCATCAAAACTATAAGCACTATTAACATTCCCATTTCTATCTGTTGTTAAGGTAGCACCATTATTAGTCCCATTATTCCCATTTCCACTCTGATCATCAGCATTTCCATTAAAAGGCCACCAACCTACAAGTCCATTAGCAGGAACATAAGAAGGAACTTGAGCAAAGCTCATTGTAGTAAAAAGAACAGAGAATACTAAGATAAGTGTTTTCATGCTTAGTTTATTTTTATCAAAGATAGTTTAATAATAAAATAAATAGTTGGTTCACACAGATTTCACTACAGAATTAATAAGATTTTGGTTCATCTTATCTACTATATCATTGTCAAAGTGCTCCAGATAGATACCTGTAACACTATTTCCATACTCATGTCCTAGTGCTTCTGCTATTAAATCTTTGGAATACCCAAGTTGTTTTGCAACATTCGCGTAACTGTACCTGAAAACATAAGTAGTAATAGGTTCTTTACTCTGAATCAGTCTGCTCAGGTTTTTAAGATGGTTGTTAATTACCTTCACATGTTGCTGAAAATATTTAATACAACGTTCACCCTTACTTTTTTCTAGATTAATTAAACCTAGTAAGGTTGTAGTAGAACAAAATACTCCTAAAGAAGTTTCTATGTCTTTTGTAAGTGCAATGCTGTATATTTTACCTGTCTTTGCTCTCTTATATATTAACCTACCATTTACTATATTCTCTTTTTTTAGTAACAATAAGTCTCTCATGTTAATTCCCCGGAGCATAAAAATTAATTTACCTAAATTCCAATATTTATATTCCGGATCCTCTGCTTGTAAATCAAGATGGAAGTAACTCTTAATTTCTTCCATACTTAAAACTCTAGGAGTAGTCTTAGACTTCTGTATTTTATATTTTCTAAATGGGTACCACTCGTAACCTACAAAATCTAAATTTATAGCCCGGTTACAGATAGCTCTAAATGTTCTCATATATACTCCTATACCGTTGATACTCATTCCTCTTTGGTATAACTTGGTTTCTAAGTCTATAATATCCCGGTAACTTAGTTTAAGAAAAGGAATTTTGAGATTAATTTCTTGGGAAATAGTATTTAAACTTTGCTGATAAATAGCACAACCACCATTTCTTCCAACATTTTTTAATTTCTTAATAGTATCCTCCCAGAATTCGTACAAAGTAAGTTCATCTGAAGTTTTATTAAGCAGGTAGTTCTTAAGTACAAGTACATCCTCACATCCACTATTTTCTATAATGTATTGATAAAATCTTTTCCTGTAGATTCTGTCCAGATTATAAATGTCTTCATTCAGTCTGGGAGAGTTAATTACAAGACTATTTTTTTCATCATAATCTTGCTCATTTATACTGATTCCAGTGGGTATAAATGCTTGTTTTCTGTTTGCAGTCAGTCTAAAGACTACAGGATAAGTACTATCCTTTTTTACTCTTCTCTTGTCTAGTACTAGGTTTAATGTTGCCATGTGAGTTAAAATTATGGCATCCTACCCACATAAATTTGCATGCATATTTGCTTGCTTTTGGTCTTTTTTGGTGCTTTTTAGTACTTTTTGGTAGTTTTTACCCAAAACTAAAACTCATAAAAAAAACCCAGTAAAGTCATATCTATACTGGGTTAAGTCTGCTCCTCCTCTTGGACTTCCTTCGGCTACATTTCATTTCGCTCAGGATAAACTTCTCGTCCAAATCCGTAAGTAGAAAGCTAAGATCGGTCGCTGAGCTAGTCGAAGCGCTCCTCTTGGACTTCCTTCGGCTACATTTCATTTCGCTCAGGATAAACTTCTCGTCCAAATCGATTCAAACAAAAAAGCCGATCAATAATGACCGGCTTTACGCTCCTCCTCTTGGACTCGAACCAAGGACCCTCTGATTAACAGTCAGATGCTCTAACCGGCTGAGCTAAGGAGGAATTTCCCTCAAAAATTGAGAGTGCAAATATAAAAAATTATTTTAAAAATTTGAAATAAAAGCTAAAAATTATTAGCCTTCTTTTTATTCTAATTTATTTAATGGTGGTGACCATGTTCTCCGTGCACGTGTCCGTGTGAAATTTCATCTTCATTTGCTTCACGAACGGAAATAATTTCTCCAGAAAAATGTAAAGCTGTTCCTGCAAGCGGGTGATTGAAATCCATTTTTACATTTTGGTCATCCACTTCGATTATTCTGCCATGCAACTGATTTCCTTCATTGTCACTCATAGGAACAAGCGCTCCAAGTTTGAACATTTCAGTATCAAAAATCCCTTTTTCATCATGAAAAATAGTTGTGGGAATCATTGCAATGTGTTGCGCATCGTGTTCACCATAAGCCAGTGCTGCAGGAATGTGGAAATCAAAAAGATCACCACTTGTTTTTCCTTCAATATTTATTTCAAAATCTGGCAACATTCCACCAACTCCGTATAAAAATACAAGTGGATTTTCATTTGTCGTTTCTTCAATATGTTCTCCGGTTTCTTGATCTGAAAGTTTGTATTTCAAAGAAACAACTGAATTTGCTGTAATTTTCATAAGTAGTTTTAGCTTAGTAGATTCGTATTATTACTTCTTGCGCACCAATTCTTTCACAAAGTTAGGAAGCGCAAATGTATTGACGTGAATGTCTTCGTTGTAATAACGTAGACCTTCTTTTGCGACAAATTCTTGTATTTCATTCTTACTTTCCACCTCATTTATAGTAATATCACCTTTAATTCCATACTGAAAACTCCACATTCCTGTAGGGTAGGTAGGGACAAAAAACAAGGAAATAGGAGCCTTATCAAGACCAAAAATAGTTTGTAAGGTTTGATTTAATTCAACAAATGCTTTCTCATTAAATTTTGGAGATTCTCCTTGAGCGACTAAAATTCCGTCGTTTTTTAAAGCGGCATAACAGTTTGTGTAAAATTCCACAGAAAATAAACCTTCAGCTGGACCAACAGGGTCAGAACCATCAACGATAATAAGGTCATACGAATTTGGTGTAGCATTCTTTAGAAATTCAATTCCATCATCTACAAGCAAAGTTAATTTTGGATTATCGAATTCTGCAGCGATTTTTGGCAAATGAATTTTACACGCTTCAATTACTTCACCATCAATTTCAACCATTGTAACATGCTCAATGTTTTTGTGTCGCAGCACTTCTCTTGCAGTTCCACCATCACCGCCACCAATAATTAGTACATTTTTGGCACTTGGAAGTGAAAAAAGTGCAGGATGTGAAATCATTTCATGGTAGTGGAATTCATCTTTTTCGGTTGTCATTACCATATCATCTAAAGCCAGCATTTTACCGTATTTATAGGATTCTAAGATTCTAACACGCTGAAATGGCGATTGCACATCAAATAAAACATCACCCGTAAAGCGAAGTGAAAGCGCTTGTTCTTCATCTTTATCAGTGAACCAAACATTGCGCGTATAAAAATCAGGATTTTTCCATTCTGCAGCTTTTTGACGCATGCTGGTAATATCAAAGTCATTTCTTTGTAATAGATTGACAGAACCACGCTTTAATTCTAGTGCAGAGTATGATTTTGCTCCAAAGCATTCTTTTAAATGATCAAATGAAATCCATGCATTCATTTCTCCACACGTAAATAAATCTACAGCTGCATAGCCGTATTCTGGCCAAGTATGAATTGCTAGGTGACTTTCTTGAATAACTACAACGCCAGAAACACCATAAGGCGAAAAATGGTGAAATGTTGAATTTATAACAGTAGCGCCGGCTTTTTGTGCAGCTGCAACCATGTCTTTTTCAATTGCGCTGACATCGTTCATGATGTGTGGATCACAATTCATAAATTCTACCAAAATATGATTTCCTAAAGCTGTACTCATTTTATTAATTTATTTTTTTTTGTGAGCGCAAAATTACGAATTATATTTAAGCTAAAAAATGAGCTTATGACTTCGAGTTCACTGAATCTAAAGAATGTTAAAATCCTTTGAAATCAAATTTCTTATTCCAAAAGAGGTGATAGTTTAAATAGTGGGATTTTTAAAATCAAAGCGCGAACGGAAACAGTTGCTGTGTCGCCTTTTACAGATTGTACAATTCCGCTATCACGAATCCCAGAAATGCGCACCTTATCACCTTGAACCCAAGTCCAAGTTTGTGTCTTTGGATTTGTGGCTTTATTCGAGGATTTAGAAGTTATTTGTGGTGCTTTTTTAGGACTTTCACTGCGTTTAGCACGTTCTTTTAAAAGATACGTTTTAAACTCTTCAAATAAGGTGGCATGAATATCCTTTCTTTTTGCGTTGGCATTAAAAACATCCATCCACTTTTGTAATTTAGAACCCAGCTGAATCAGTTTAGCTTGTTCCTCAATTTGCATTCTCAGTTGTTTGGTTTTATAAGCAAATTTTTCTTCAGCACCTGATGAATTGGAGAGTTGTTCCTCTAAATTGTTCTTTAGTAATTTTGTTTCCTCCATTTTTAATTGGAGTTTATTCTTTTCCTGCTGCAGGTCAACTAAAATTTGATTAAATCTCAATGTTTCTTGAGAAAGTAAATTTTTAGCTCTGTCAATCCAAGAACTTGGAATTCCATTCGATTTGGCTACTTCAAAAGTAAATGAACTTCCTGGCTGCCCAATTTGCAGCTCAAATAATGGAAGCCAATTTGACTCATCAAAGCGCATTGAACCATTTATAGCTCTTGGGCATTCCGTTACTTTTCTTTTTATTGAAGAGTAATGAGTCGTTAAAATCACAAAAGCATTAGTTTTCACCAACTCCTCAAAGAAAACCTCCGCCAAAGCACTTCCTAATTCAGGATCGGAGCCACTTCCAAATTCATCTAATAACAAAAGTGTATGGTCGTCAGCTTGACTTAAAAAGAAGTTCATCCTTTTTAAGCGGTAAGAGTATGTACTTAATTCATTGTCAATAGATTGATTATCTCCAATATCTGTATAAATTTGACTAAAAACACAGGCTTTACTAGTTGGTTCCACAGGAATTAGCAAGCCAGATTGAAGCATACATTGAAGTAAGCCACATGTTTTCAAGGTAAGGCTTTTTCCACCAGCATTTGGACCAGAAATAACCAACACACAAGCCTCAGGATTGAGATTTATAGATTGAGGAACTGTAGTTTTACCATTCAACTTATTTTTATCGCGAAGAATAGGGTGGAAGGCCGTATTCCAATTCATCAGTGGATTTTTCTGCATTTTAGGCAAACTAGCATCAATAGATTCAGCCAGTTTAACTTTGGCATTAACAATATCTAAAGATACAAGTGACTGTTGATAGGCTTTGATAAGCGGAAAAAACACCCTCAATTCTTGGGTTAAAGTCCATAAAATTCTGCGAATTTCCTTTTGTTCATCGTCTTGCAAAGCCTCAATTTCATGATTTAACGGGACATTAGCCTGCGGTTCAATATAGGTGAGATTTCCAGTTTTACTAGATCCTAATATCGCACCGGAGACGCTTCTTTTATAAGAAGACTGAACACTCAGAACACGGCGTTCTTGAATAAAACTTTCAGAAGTTTCCCCTAAATATCCTGTCTTTAGAAAATGACGCATTTCTCTATCAAAATTTCTATTAATTTGATTGCGTATAGTTTTAATGGAAATTCTGATTTTTAATAAATAGGGAGATGCATCATCCTTAATTTTACCCGTTTTATCAAATATCTTTTGAATCGGCTGAATGATTTCTAATGAGTAATAACAGGACTTAAAGAGCCTAGATACATGAATAAAGCTTGGATTTTTCTCTAAAAATTGAAGAATGGCATTTACCATATTGCTAGCTAAGAGAATGCGCTGCACACCTTCAGTAGATAGAACCGAGTTTTCAATCGGAAGAATTTTTAATTCATGTATTAATTCTTCAAATTCAAGCGCTGGAAAAACTAATCCTTTATTCTTGATATATAATTTTTCCTGAACTGTTTCAAGCGCTTCTAAAACTTCATTGTATTTTCCTGATGGTTGAAGCGTGAAAATTTTATTTTGCGCGCTTTTACAAATAGCAAAGCTAGCCAATTGTGAAATTACTTTTTGGAAATCTAATTCTTGTAAACTTTGATTGTCTGTAACCATTACTTGTAGTGAACAAAATTAAAACAATTCGCCAGATGTAATGTTCCAAGTTCACATACACGATATTGTTCTATAATTAATATTATGTTAAATAGATAATCAAAGTAATGAGAATTCATTACTATAATAACGATTAGGTTAAAGTTTAATAAAGCGTTGGTATCTGCCTCCTATCTTAAGAAGGTATCCTTGCGGTTGAAAATCAGAAAGATCTATTTCATTACTGTTTAGAGAAATAGATCCAGATTTTAAAAGTTGTCCATACAGAGAATAGATTTCATACAAAGATGATTCAGCGATTTTTAAATCAACATGTAAAGATTCGCTACATGGAATTGGAAATATTTGAAAATCTACGATTCCAAACTGCTCATCAATATTTGCTGGATTACAAGAGATTAATCCAAAAATATCATACTTAGAAAGAAAATTCCAAATCTCCACTGAAGCATTGATGTCATAGTTTGTTCCTGCAAAATTAAAAATACTACCAGGCCATGTATGTTGTCCATTGGTAACTTTAAAATGAACTACCTCGCTACAGTTATCTCCGTTTTCGTAGGTATATTTCTCAACAGTACTTCCGTCTAATGCATTCGTATTAGGCAGATTAACAATAGTTGGAATTGGAGAACAATTATTAAATGTGGCCCAATGGTTTAAGACATTTGTGACGGATGCTGTCCACCCTGCTGAGCCATTATAAGGAACTGTTCCATCAGTTGTTCCGTGGATTTGAATAATTGGCATAGGATGCGAAGAATTACAATCACCCAATGTGGAAGGCGTCATTGAACCAGTAACAGAACCAACGGCCGCTATTTTAGCACTCAAATCACAGGCAAGTTGAAAACTCATAAATCCACCATTTGACATTCCAACTGCATAAATCCTGTTTTGGTCAACCGAATAAGCAGCTGATAAAGAATCTATTAATGCTTCTGTGAAACCTACGTCATCAACCGTACTTCCGCCCCACCCGACATTAAAATGTGTAGTATTGATATTGTCTAAAGTCCCTTGAGGATGAACCACCAGAAAATTAGCCGTATCGGCGATATTTCTAAAATCCCCATAAAACATTTGTTCATTTGAATTACTGGTATACCCATGAAAATTAAAAAGTAATGGAACAGCTATATTTCCACTATAAATTGAAGGGACATATAATTTATATGTGCGAACAATGCCATCATGAATAATTGTTCCGTTAATGGTTTGGGTATATCCTTTTGTATAAAACCCAATAAAGATTGATAAAATGACTAGTGCTTTCATAAAATTATTTGATTAAATAACAAATTTAAAAACTCTACCCTTTTTTAAGGTCTTTGTTCATAAGAACCTAATGTTGAGTTAAAATTAAAAACCGCGAAGTCGCTGGCGTCAACATAAGAGTCACCATTTAAGTCGCCATCTAGTAAAAATAAACCACCGTATGCTGATGAATATACATTGGATTCAAAAGTCGAATAATCTACACCATCTAAATACCCATCACCATTCAACTCTCCTAATCTTGTTCCATATAAACCTGAAACTAATGTTTTCATTGGAGCTACAGAACCATCAGTAAAAGCATTTGCACTATTATTTGAAAAATTAAGAGTTGTTGAACCTGAAATAGTTACAGGATTTGCACTCCACAAAGGTATTGAAGATCTATGTTTAACTACAATGTAATAAGAATTTCCAAATGCACCAGCAGGAAACGTACACTGCAGACTACCATTTGTTTGTAAAATAGAAGAAACACTATAAGCGACAACATTAAGGTTTGCTGCGCTTCGTAATTCAACAGTAATAAGATCAACATCTGTATTCGCTCCAGGATTTGCAGATCCAGACTCTAAAAGATTAATATATCTAGCAGCTCTCATGCTTGAAGGATTTGACCCATAAATGTAATATCCATCCAAAAATAATTGAAGTGCAAGTGGAGAACTAGAAACTAAAGGCGTAAATGTTGCATTCACAACACCACGATTTGAGCCCCCATGGTATCCATAAGTGAAAGAATTTGAACTTCCTCTGGCCCAAATTAGCGAAAGTGAACTTTCTTCAGCTAAAAAGGTATAATCGTTTGCATCTCCGGTATCTAATGGGCGTGTAGCTACAATAGTTCTTACTCCTGAAATCACTTGATTTGAAGTGATTGTCCAGTTTTGTTGCGCATCTGCAAGTGGAGCAGCATAACCGATTAATTTAGCATCGAAATTAGATAAGGTTCCTGCAGAATGAACAGCAACTACGTCAGTTTCAGGCTCCATGTTTCCAGCACCAAAGCCAAGAGCAAACCATCTTCCAGACGGTCCTACCAAGGTCATTGTAACGTTGCTACTTATGTCTAATTTAACTGACATAGCTAAGCCAGGCGTTGAAGATAAATTTACAACACCAGTAGTAAAAGATTGTGCAAAAGAACAATAAGAAAATCCTAAAAAGAATAAGAATAATGATTTTGTTTTCATACTGTTTAAATTTTAAGAATTTAGTGCATTATCAATAAAAACAATTAGAGTAAAGAAAGGTTTATTTTATCTTAATAAAAAAATTTCTGTTTCTAGCTATAAGAACAAAAGTCAACTAATAATCACTTAAAATTAAATGAAAAATTGAAATTTACTTCATCATAATTTGATCTTCTGAACTTTGAGCAATTGCCGATTTGTCAAAACGAAGTTTTGTGCCTTCTGCTTGTACCAAAACTGTCGTATCAGAAACCTCAAGTATTTTTCCATGAATTCCACCAATTGTAACAACTTTATCTCCAGCTTTTAAATTCTCTCTAAAATTCTTCAACTCTTTCTGCTTCTTCATTTGAGGTCGAATCATAAAAAAATAAAAAATTAAGACCATTAGACCTAACATTAATAAACTTTGCATTCCTTGACCACTCATAACTTACTTTATTTAATTGTTTATACTATTATTTTATTTTTGCTTTAATTTCTAATAGATGAATATTAGGCTCAGTATTCGACATTGTTGTTACTGATTTAATAATTTGCTTAGAAGTCAAATTTGCTGTATTCACTTCTGCTGTTATTTGACTTGTTTCTCCTGGCTGAATTGGTTTTTGTGGTTTACTTGGAACCGTACAACCACAAGAAGCCCTTACTTCACCAAAAACCAAAGGATAATCTCCTGTATTTCGAACTTTAAATGTTGCATGTATAATTTCACCTTTCACAACTGTCCCAGCATTAAAAACAGAATCGATTTCCATTGTTGTTTTCTGCCCTACTTCTAGTGGTTTATTCTCTGAACAACCATAAAACAAAAGACTTAAATTTAAAAGCGTATAAAAAATTATTTTCTGCATTTCTTATTTTTTAACTTACTAATCCCCTACCTGATTTTTTAATCTTTTTTTCTTTTGTCAACTGTGAAATAGCCTTATCCAAAATTCCATTTATAAACAAATTACTCTTTGGTGTACTGTAAAATTTTGAAATCTCAATGTATTCATTCATAGTAACTTTTGTAGGAATGCTAGAACATGTTTGCAATTCTACAAGTGCCATTTTAAGCAATAAGACATCCATTTTAGCAATACG
>JBIKOE010000023.1:0-30039 GCA_044358215.1 Crocinitomicaceae bacterium | reverse complement strand
ATTCAAATGGAGAAAGTGATGATTGGATAGAATTATACAATACAACATCTTCAGCAATAAACTTATCGGGAATGTACCTTTCTGATGATGCAATAAATCTTACACTTTGGCCATTTCCACTTGGAACGATAATTCCTGCAAATTCCTATTTAATTGTTTGGTGTGATGATGATTTGGAGCAATCTGGCTTGCACACGAATTTTAAATTAAGTTCATTGGGCGATCTTTTAATATTTGGAAATGGAGCAATTGCATACAATCAAGTTGCTTTTGGAATTCAATCAACTGATATAGCTTATGCAAGATGCCCGGATGGAGGAGCGAGTTTTAACTTGGTGAATCCTACACCAAATGCAAATAATAATTGTATGGCAGGTTCGAATGAATTGGAAAACTCTTTTGATCTTTCCTTGTTTCCAAATCCAGTTAATGAAACATTAACAATACAAATTTCAAATTCTAAGATGTATGAAATTAGTATTTACGATTTACAAGGAAGGATTGTCCTTGAAAAACAAATTTTTTCAAATCTAAACACGCTTTCAACCTCAGCTTGGAATAACGGTATTTATCAAGTAAAAATTACAGATTTTGAGGGTAAATCGATTAACAAAGCGCTTGTAAAAATCTCAAAGTAAGATTCACTTACTCTTTTTACTAGTAGATAAGTAGTTGAGAATTTTCACATCCACTTCACTTAAGGACAAAGATCTTCGCTCCATCATGTTATTAGCTGCCTCGATGGCTTTATCAAACTTAAACTCAACAAATGGTTGACTAAATCCCCATGAAAATGAAGGTATAAATTTTGGTGGAAAATCAGCACCAAATACCGTCACCGAAACACCAACTACAGATGCGGTATTAAATAGTGTATTTATAGCACTTTTTGAATGGTCTCCCATAAAAAGCCCCATAAATTGTTGCTTTGTTTCAACTTCAGCTAACTTTTCGTAGGAGTAAGAAGAAATTTCACCATAATTATTTTTAAGATTGGAAGAATTTGTTCCAGCTCCTAAATTACACCATTCTCCAATCACAGAATTCCCAATAAATCCATCGTGACCTTTGTTTGAAAAAGACTGAAAAATCACATTGCTAATTTCTCCGCCAATTTTACAATGAGGACCAATTGTAGAAGCGCCATAAACCTTTGTGCCAAGTTTTAAGGTACTATTATCACAAAGCGCAAAAGGACCGCGAACTAAAGATCCTTCCATTATTTCAGCATTATAACCAATGTAAATCGGACCAGTTGTTGTATTTAGAATTGCCCCTTCAATGATTGCACCTTCTTCAATAAAAATCAATTTAGAATCTCCAATTAGTGTATTTGTTTTTGAAATTTTTTGAGATTTCCTGTTATTTGTTAGCAAATCAAAGTCCTGCATTAAAACTTCTTCATTCATTAGGAATAAATCCCATCGTTCTTTAATAATTATTGGTGCTTCACCTTTGAATTGCAGTTTATTTTTTCCGTCTCCACGTTTTGCAATCCATTGTTTATCTAAGAATAAAGTTGAATTATCTTCTAAATTAAAAACTGCAGCAGCAATCTCTTCATTTGGTATAACTGAGGCATTTACTTGAATTGCATCTGTAAGTTGCATGAATTTTTCCTGTAAATATTTTTCAGTGGTAAAGCCGATTTCAACTTCTGGAATGTACATTTTCCAACGTTCATTATTGCAAAGAATTCCCATGCGAAGATTACCAAGAGGACGAGTTAAAGTCAAAGGTGCAAAGCGAAGGTGTAATTTATTATCGTCAAGATTTATTTTCATAATCAATTCGATTTTTTTGTGGTGAAAAATGAACTTAGGTACAAAAATACAAAAGTTAATGTTCCATTTATAATCAACATCTCGTATCCGAATTTATAAGCTCCAAAGAGATTTGCGGAAAATTTGTCGAGATAGAAGCAAAGAAAAGGAATCAGAACACAGATAAATGGAACTAAAATCGCTTTAGGATTTCTTTTAGTGAAAATTCCAAAAGCAAATAATCCAAGTAATGGACCATAAGTATAACTTGCAATTTTTAAAATAAGTGAAATTAAATCTGTCCCTGGATTTGCAGTAACATACATTTTTGTCAATAGAATAATAATTAAGAATAATAGAGAAAAGCCAATGTGAACGATTAATTTTAATTTCTGTCTTTGTTTTTCTTCTCGCTTACTGAAATTTAAAAAGTCGATGCAAAAGCCAGTAGTTAATGCCGCTAGAGCGCTGTCTGCAGATGCATAAGATGATGCTGTTATTCCTAGTAAAAAGAAAACGCCAGCTATTTTTCCGAAATTATTAAGAGCCAAGGTAGGAAATACATGGTCTGTAATAACTTTTCCATCGTTCATTGGTAATTCTATACCTTTAGAGTTAGAATAAACGTACAAGGCGCCACCAAGTAATAAAAACAGAAAATTGGTGAATACTAAAATCGTCGTGAATGAATACATGTTCTTCTGAGCATCACCAATTGTCTTACAGGTAAGATTTTTTTGCATCAAATCCTGGTCTAAGCCGGTCATTGCAATTGCCAAGAACATACCACCAAAAAAGTGCTTTGGAAAATAGTTTTTTGCCATAGGATCATCAAAGAAAAATACCTGTGACATACTGCCGCCGCTAGAAGTTTTTGAGGCGCTAATCTTTTCAAATAAACCAAAAAAGTCAAGATTTAAAGCTTGTGAGATAATAATTGTACAGATAACAACGGAGCTAATTAGAAAAACAGTTTGAAATGTATCTGTATAAACTATTGTTTTTATACCACCTTTGAAGGTATAAACCCAAATTAAAGCGATTGTTATAACTGCCGTTAACCAATATGGAACTCCGAGATCATCAAATAAGAATAATTGTAAAACAATCGTTGCTAAATAAAGTCGAATCGCTGAACCAAGTGTGCGAGATAAAATAAAAAAACTTGCTCCCGTCTTGTAGCTTATTAAACCGAAACGTTTTTCTAAAAATTCATATATCGATGTGACATTTAATTTGTAATACAAAGGCATTAGGACTTGTGCAATAACAATATATCCAAGTACGTAACCTAAAACTACTTGAAAATAGCCCATTCCATCGTTCATGACTTGCCCAGGAACTGAAATGAAAGTTACTCCAGAAAGTGAGGCACCAATCATTCCAAAAGCTACAAGATACCAAGGACTTTGTCGGTTTCCAGTGAAGAAAGTTTCACTTGTAGCATTTTTTGATGTAAAATGGGCAATAAGAATTAGAACAATAAAATAGCTCGATAAAACTAAAAAAATTAAAGTAGTCGACATTTGTATAATTTGAATGTAAAAATAAAGAAAGGATTTCATCTATTTTCAAAGATTATAGCTTTCTTCAACATCTAACTTTATATTTGTAAAAAAAATTAAGATAATGGGCCCAATTTTTTTTCTTGCAATTTTAGGTAGTACATCTATTTCAATCATTATAATCGTCTATTTATTTTTAAAGAGGCAAAGTCAAAAAGAACAAGTCAATTTAGAAGTTGAATTAAAGAAACAAAGACAAGAATTCTTTTTGCCAAATAGGGTAGATGCCTATGAGCGTGCGATATTATTAATGGAACGCTTGCATCCAAATTCCTTGGTAATGCGTTTGAATAACCCAAGTTTACCTGCAAAAATAATGCATGCTGAATTTTTAAAAACTATTCGCGAAGAATTTGATCACAACATTACACAGCAGCTTTTTATTTCTCCCATAGCGTGGAAACTACTAAGAGATTCTAAAGAAGAGCTTGTGAAATTAATTAATCTAGCGGCAAGTCAGGTTCAAGAGAATGCTACAGCAATTGAGTTATCTGCAAAGATCTTTGAGCTTGTGGCACAATTAGAAAAATTACCATCAGAAGTAGCTACTGAATTTTTGAAAAAGGAATTTCAAGAATTATTTTAGATAGTTTTACTTTTATTCCTTTTTGCTTTAATAAATTCAATAAGCATTGGTAAAACAGATATAAATATAATTCCGAGGCAAACTAAATCTATGTTTTTCCTTATCCATTCAACTTCTCCAAGAAGATAACCTGCAATTGTTAAACTGAAAACCCACAAGAACCCACCGAATAAATCATAAATGAAAAACCGATTGTAATTCATTTTGCCAATTCCTGCTGCAAAGGGTGCAAATGTGCGAACAAAAGGAACAAAGCGTGCTATTATAATTGCCTTTATACCATTTTTAGCAAAAAATAATTCTGTTTGATCGAGGTATTTTTTATTGACGATTGGTTTATCTCTAAATTTTAATTGAAATACTCTTAGTCCTATTTTTCTACCAATCCAGTAATTACAATTATCTCCTAAAACTGCTGCAATAAGTAACAAAAACAGTAAGTATGCTAAATCTAATTCGCCCGAAGCAGCAAAGATGCCTGCAGTAAATAAAAGAGAATCGCCAGGAAGAAAAGGCATTGCTACCAATCCAGTTTCGATAAAAATTACTAAAAATAAAATGATATAAATTGCAGAAGAATAGTTTTCAAAAAACCATTTAAAATCTAATTTTATAATGTGTTGAAATACTTCTAAAAGTTCGTTAAAAAAACCCATATTAATCTAGTTTTAAAGAAGAGTCGACTGTTTCTATCCAAGCGAGAATTCCACCACTCATAATAAAAACCTCGTTTATCAACCCTTCTGTTGTGATTAAATTTGCAAGCGCCTCAGCTCTTTTTCCCGAGCGACACATTAAAACAGTTTTTTTTGTGAGGTCTAATTCGGAAATACGCGCTGTAAAATCTGCCATTGGAATGTGTTTGCATGAAATATTTGCAATTTCAAACTCGTAAAGTTCTCGAATATCAATTATTTCAATTTGATTGTTATTTATGCCGATTTGGCATTCTTGAGGGCTAATTAAAAGCATGTTTTTTTTGTAAATATAGTTATTGAATTTATTTTTTAGTGAAATATTTTCCTTCTTTCTCAAGGTAAAAAAAGGTATGGACTAGTTTATTTGTAGCTTTAATTTTAGGTTCATAGGTATTTACGTCACTAGACTCCGGAGGACTTTCAATACTTCCCTCATAAATTAAAATGTCTTTCACGTTTGAATATTGCCCAATTGCAGAAAATTGAATTGAATAAGCCTCAACATTTTTAGATCCTAATCCATCAAAATTCTTCCATTGGAATATTCTTCTAGGTGTGTGGTTTGCAATCGTGTAAACATCCTTATAACTAGCGTTTCGAATTCTAAAATCAATTAGAAAATCCTTGAAATCGCCAGAATTAATGTTTATAAATGTAACATTTAAAGGAGCTAGGGGCGATGATGGGATGGCAATTGGAGGGGAGATTAAATCTAAGCCGCCGTCGTAATAAAAAATATAATTGTAATTTCCCATAAATCCAAGTTCTGCTCTTTTTGCAGGATTAGGTGATTTACGAGCTTCTTTTATTGCAAACTCCATTCTGTTTACAGTTATGACGGCATCAATTTTTCCATCATTGTCTAAATGCTCTTTGAGGATTTTAAAAGTAAATTTTTCTGAATTTGAAATTCGTAATTGTAATTTAATATGCTCTTTAGCATAAGCATCTAAATTATTGTATTTTTTGGCTTTTACTTTTGGGGTCTTTTCCGTTTTATCTTTGTCTGAATCGGAACATGAATTCATAAAAATTATTAAAACTAATACTTTAAATAGAATATATAAACTTTTCATTTTAATGTATTTAATTAAATATTAATTCATCTAAAAATAACCAAGTTGGATTTCCATTTCCAAGATGCCACTCTGGGCAATTTCCTGAATTGATAACTTTATATCGAATGCTTATTATTTTTTTTGCAAGAGGTAATTTCACTAAAAACTTTTCTTTCTTAGGATTCTCATCTTTATCAGTTGCTTGTATAATTTTTATGAATTCTAATTTTTCAAAGTTCTTTCCATCTTGAGAAATTTCAATTTGTATTCCAGAAGGTAAGAAAATCCACGATTTTTGATCGCGAATACAAGAGATTCCAAATTCTTGTAATTCTCTTGGTGTTTCAAAACTTATATCTGCAAGAATATCTTCACCATAAAATCCCTGCCAATCTCCTGTTCTGAATTCATTTCCTCCTTCAATTTCGTCTATTAATGAATTTGGACCTGAAGCAGCATATTGATTAGCGTATTTTGTTTTTAAATCTAAGCGAATAGAATTGTCTTTTTTTTTGAAATACCTATTTACAATTTGGCTTTCAAATAATTCGCCAGCACTTGATTTTCGTTGAAGTTTTAGTTCAATTAAGGTACTTTTATCTATTTCAAAAGGCTTACTATATTTATTCCAAACTCCTTTTTCAATGGAGTAAAAGAGTGTGAATTCATCTTGAGAATTAATTTTAAGAAAGCCCATTTCAATTGAAATTTTAGTATCAAATATTCTGCTTTCATTTAAAATAAAGGGCACCGGCACAAAATTAGAAGGAATAGAATTTTCTGGAGAACCACTTATCCATTTATCATTCAAATTTGTTACAGTATCTGACATTTCGAATTCTAAAACTCCACCATTCATAATTTCTTCATGTGATAAATAGCTGCGATAAATTGGCAGACCATTTAATTTTACAGACCGAATATATTTATTTTCAGGACTATTGTTTATTGCGCTTATTCTTAAAGATTTTTTATTTTCAAATTTTAACACGGCTTCATTAAAACAAGGTCTTCCGATTTCATAATATGGTTTTCCTGGTGCAACTGGGTAAAACCCTAAACTACTTAATACAAACCATGAGGACATTTGTCCACAATCTTCATTTCCAGAAAGTCCATCTGGTAAATTAGAATACAATTCTTTCGTTATTTTATCAACGTAAAACTGTGTTTTGTGAGGTGAGTTCGTGTAATTATATAAATAAGCCATATGATGAGAAGGTTCATTTCCATGAGCATATTGACCAATTAATCCTGTAATATCAGATTGTTCTCTGCCAGAAAGTTTGCTCTGAGATGTAAATAATCTGTCTAGCCAGGATTCTAATGAATCTGCACCACCTTGAATTTCAGCTAGTGTTTTGATTGCTTGAGGAGCAGCCATTGAATATTGATATGCGTTAGCTTCAGTATAATTAAAATTAACTTCACTTGGCTCAAATGGAGAAAACCATTGTGCTGCGCGTTTTGCACGCATAAATTTTGTTTGAGGATCATAAAGATTTAAAAAGTTAAAGGACCGAAGTTCAAATTCTTTTTCACTTTTTTTATCCCCCATTTTCTTTGCCATTTCTGATATACACCAATCGTCATAGGCATATTCTAAGGTTTTGGAGACTGATTCAGGTTCTTGATCTGAATCTATAAAACCATTTTTTGCATAGGGAATTTTAGCATATTCATTCAATTTAGCTGTGGTAATCATCGCGCTTAATGCTTTTGTAGTGTCAAATTGATTTATTCCTTTTAAATATGCATCTGCGATAACAGATACGCTATGGTAACCAATCATACATTCTGTTTCATTTCCTGCTAATTCCCATACTGGAAGATCTTTTCCTTCATCAAATTGCCGTAAGAATGTTGTAATGAATTCATTTGTTCTTTTTTGTTGCATTAATGTAAAGAGTGGGTGTGTCGCCCTATAAGTATCCCATAAAGAAAATACAGTATATTGTTTTTGATCATTTGAAATAGCATGAATTTTATTGTCTCGTCCGCGGTATTTTCCATTTACATCACTAAAAATATTTGGTGCTAAATAGCTGTGATAAAGCGAGGTGTAAAAAATTGTTGCATTTTCTTTGTCTTCTAATGAAATTTTAATTTTACTTAATTCGTCATTCCATTGTTTTACAGTACTTGCTCGAACTATTTCGAAATTCCATTCAGGAATTTCGTTTAAAAGATTTTCTTTTGCCCCTGAAAGGTCGGTAGCAGACATTCCAACACGGAGAGAAATTTTATCACTATCGTTTGGAAATTCTAAGAGTAATTTGTGTTGACCTTTCTCATTAATTTTTGTAGTTTTTATGAAAGGAAGGGATGTTTCTAAATAAAAATAAAAGTGCTGTTTATTCGCCCAAGCTTTAGAAATTCTTGCACCTTGAACGGTATTGTTTCCAATCGTTTCTAGTGAGTAATCTAAAACTTGGTCTCTATGATCTAAATCAATAAGGATATAGTGTTTTTCATCTTTATTATTAAAAGTATATTCATGAATTCCTGCACGTTGACTTACGGTTAGTCGAACTTGAATATTTGATTGATCTAAATAAACTTCATAAAATCCAGGGCTGGCTTTTTCACTTTTGTGTTTAAATGTAGATCCGTAACCATCTTTATTTAGATATCCAGGTGTAGTTTTTGGTATATTAGACTGAGGGACAATTAATAAATCGCAATAGTCAGGAACTCCTGTGCCACTTAAATGAGTGTGTGAAAATCCATAGATAATGGAATCGGAATAATGGTAGCCTGAGCAGCCATCCCAACCATCATATCTAGTATCTGGACTTAATTGCATCATTCCAAAAGGAGCGCTTGCACCCGGATAAGTATGGCCATGACCACCTGTCCCAATAAAAGGATTAACAAAAAGAGCAGGTGAGTAATCAGAAATTCGCTTTTTTACTTTTGCCTGAATTTTATCGCTAATATTTTGAATATCTTTAATTGGAGTTTGTCCAAAAAAAGTGAATAAAGTAAAAAATATAAATACACTTAAAATTGATTTCATAATGACTTAAAATAAACGTTTGTTTATGGAAGAATACTTCTTGTTTTTTTGTGCGAAAAAAGCCCAAATAATACTTCCTTTGTATTGCAAAATTGGAAACTGATTTACTTTCAATATTTTTCTTTTATTCAGTAACAAAGGTAAATTTTTATATACTGAAAGATGAGCACGCAAAATACACCAAATTAATTTTACTTTTCCTTCAGATAAAAATTTTAGGGCTGCTAAAAAATCATATGCCATTCTTGTCAATAACTTAGGAAACAGAAATCCAGGATGATTTTTTATGATAAGAAATAAATTATTTCTGAAATTTAAATATACTTTTTTCGGAGAATTATAGGGCATTGTCCCACCACCCAGGTGATAAACGCTGCTTTTTGGATTACACCTCAATTCATATCCTTTTTTTTGAATTCTAAGGCATAAATCAATTTCTTCCATGTGTGCAAAAAAGTCTTCATCAAATCCTCCAACTTCAAAAAAAATAGATGCTTTAATTAGCATTGCAGCTCCTGATGTCCACGATACTTTTTCTTCTGAATCATATTGAATGTCATCTTCTTCAAGGGAGTCAAAAATTCTCCCACGACAAAAAGGAAAGTAATGCTTATCAATAAAACCTCCTGCAGCACCAGCGTGTTCGAAATAATTTTTATTATTATAAGCTAAAATTTTTGGTTGACAGGCAGCAACATTTTCATTCTGCAAGGAATGGAGAAGTGGGTTCATCCAATTCTCTGTGACTTCAACATCATTATTGAGCAATAGGAAATACTCGAATTCTTCTTTTATTTTATTTAATGCCTCATTGTAGCCTTTTGCAAAACCAAAATTTTTATTGTTTTCAATAATTCGAATATTTGGATAATATATTTTTAAAAACTCAAGAGAATCATCTGTACTTGCATTATCTGCAATAATAATAGTTTGGTCTTGCTGATGTTTTACAACACTTGGTAAAAAACACTCTAAATGTGCTTTTCCATTGTAATTAAGAATGACAATAGCAACTTGATTCATTTTGTTTAATATTGTCTGAACAAATCACCACTATTAGCACCCCACGATTTCTGATTAAATTTATTAGGATCGTCAATATCGCCATTATTTGTATTTCGTTGAGATAAAATTTGCGACCATGCTGCATTTTTAAGTTCTCCTAAAACATCGCTATGCAATAAACGATAAGCACCATTTGTTAAATCGGGATTGTAAAAAATAAATCGTTTGTTACTATATTTTCCAATCTTATTGTAAGTCCATATTTCGTAAGGATATTCAGACGGTGAATTTTCTTTTACAACGTGGATGCTTGGCGCTCCATATTTTAGGTAAACTCTGCCACGATCAGTTTCAAATCCATCTTGAAAATTATTTCCATAAAGAACTTCAACAAAAACAACTTGAATTTTATATCTAATCCAAGCTTCATAACTATTTGTTAGTGCTGATTCTCGCCAAAAAGCTTGAATATGCTTTCTTGATTTTTCAAGATTTTTAGACTTTAAAGTTGAAATAATGTTTTTTATTTCAGCAGGACGAGCAATTGGAATTAAAGATGCGAGAAAAAAGAAAACACTATCTTCTGTTATTGAAGCTTGGAAAGCAGGATCTAAAACCATTTTCTCTGAATCAAATTCAGCTTGAATTTCATTGGATCGCTCGAAAGAGTAGGTGCTTGTTGTAAGTAATTCCATTTGGCGATTAATTAAACCGAGCTCTATCCGAAATGATCCAGTAGGAACTTTCTCAATATCAATCATTTTAAAAACGGGTATAATTGGTTCACTAGCAACTCGCCAAAGTAAAGTTAGGTCTTCCAATTCTTTTTCATTTTCTGTATCAATAATTTTACAGAGTATTCCAACAAGTGAATCGTTGGCGACTTGACTGTTATAAACTTCGAAATAAAGCGGGATTCTTGTAATTTCGGTCGAAAAAAAATTTGAAATAAGTGGAACAATGTGAATCCCTGCTTTCTGGAAACTTGATGCAACATCAGATTTAAAGGCATACTCAGCAATTTCTATTTCTGAAATAGTTGGTTTAGATGCAAAATCTACAATTGTAATTTCTTTTTCAGCCGAAATTCTTGAATCATTTAGAACATCGATTAATTCGATCTTAAGTGTGTAATTTCCTGGAGGCAAAGCAAAACGCTTAACTTCATAGAAATCGTCTTGAACACTGTCAATAGCAAGTGGAGAAGTTAAAACATAGGAGTCTTTACGGATACTATTTTCTTTTTCTAGAATAGAAAAATTCAAAGCTATTTTTGCTTGAATGCCACCCTCTACAGTTGTAAATTTTGCGGAGCTACCAACGAATTGCAAATAAATTTCAATATAATTTCCAAGTTCTGCAGCATAAAACTGTTTGGTGTCGAGGTATGCTTTCAGTTTATTCTGACTAAAAACTCCAAAGGAAAGGATAAGAAAGGAAAGAATAAATAATTTACGCATATTCTAATTTGAACTTAAAGTTAAGCAATAACTCTTATTCATCAATATTTAAACGTATTTTTTGTGCTAGCTGACGATTGTATGTTTCAAGTAAATACTTGAAGTAATTTTCGGTGCTCTTTGTTATACACTTTGTGTAATGTTTTAAGCGATGTTCAATGTGATCTTGAAGAATATTCTGTAAGCCCATAGCATGATCCAAATTTTTTGAACTTTTTTGTATTGCATTAAAATGGTTATTTAAGGAATATTCAATAGCCATTTTACCTTTTTCTCCTTTTTCCATGCAGTCAAAATAGGATTCTTTGATACTAAAAGAATCTAATAAAGTTGGATCTATTATCTTTTCAAATCCCTTAGGGAATTCAAATTCGATTTCAAATTCCATATCTTCCAATTCCGAAATTCGAGATTCTAGAAAACGATCAGGGAACTTAAATGCATCTTGCCAATTGATGTAATCTTGCCAATATCCAAAACGGCGAACATTGTTTCCAAGGTCAATTATCTTGAAATCGCTTTTATCTGGAAGCTTACGCGAGCCGCGACCAATCATTTGATGGTACAAGGTTAAGGATCGAGTTGCACGATTAATAATAATTGATCTAACAGTTGGTTCATCAAATCCAGTTGTTAAAATTCCCACTGAAGTAAGAATTGCATTTGGGGTTTCTTTAAACCAAGAAAGAACATCTTTTCTGTCTTTATCACTAAAGGTTGAATCTAGATGTCGAATATTAAATTTTAATTTTTTAAAAGATTCTTCAACACGACGTGAAGTTTCAATTCCTGCATTAAAAATCAATGTTTTATCACCAGCACAAACTTCTTCGTAAGCAAAAATTAATTTTTCTTGCATAAAATAGTTGCTATACAATATATCTGAACTTCCAATTGTAAAGTCGCCATTTGAACCTATTTTTAAACCATGAAGATTAATGTCATAAGAATAGGTTTCAGCATTTGATAAATACGCTCCTTCAATCAGATTTGATATAGATTCACCTACTAAAAGTTTATTGTAGTTGTCTTTTAACGGAAGTGCTTTGTTACTACTTAAAGGTGTAGCGGTTACTCCAAGGATGTTACACGCACTATAAAACTGAAAGATTTTTCGGAAACTATTGTAATGAGCTTCATCAACAATTACTAATCCGATATTTTTTATGAAGTTTTCATCTTCATTTAGTCTGTTATTCAATGTTTCTACCATTGCAATAAAACAACTATAATCCTCTTGATCGTCTAGGTTTTTTACCTCTGAGTTTATGACTTTGTTTTCTACGCCTATGGCATTTAGCTGCTTTGAAGTTTGAACGGATAATTCAATTCTGTGCGTTAGAATAAGGACTTTCTTTCCCCATTCTTCGATGTATTTTTTTGCGATTGCAGAAAAAATAACAGTTTTTCCACCGCCAGTTGGAAGTTGATAGAGTAGATTGAACTCATTGCCATTTTTACGCAATTCATTTAGAACATTGTTAACGGTATTCTCTTGAAAAGGGTAAAGTTTTTTTGCTTGGTAAAGATCTAAATCTATCATTTGAACAATTAGCGATTTGCAAAAATACTCCCTTTATTTGATACACCTCTTATCTAATAGCTAATTTCTTTAAAAAATCAAGTTGAAGATACTTTTTTAAACCTAAAATAAGTTTTAAATTGTTGATTTATAATAGTTTGAAAATTATAATCAAGTAACTGAACATACATTTTTTCCTGCGATAAATCCTGTAGTCCATGCAGATTGAAAATTAAATCCTCCTGTTATCCCATCAATATCTAAAATTTCCCCGGCAAAAAATAATCCTGGTACGATTTTACTTTCCATTGTTTTAAATTCTACTTCACTTAATAGAATTCCTCCTGCTGTAACAAATTCTTCCTTGAAAGTAGTTTTACCACTGACTTCATATCGGTCGTTTAAAAAAGTATTCAGTAGCTTATTCAAATTCCTTTTTCCAAGGTCTTTCCAACGAATCTCAGTTAGTATATTTGATTTCTGCAATAAAAAATGCCATAATCTATTGGTTATGGGGAAAGGATTTAAATTACCTACCATTTTTAGTCCATGATTTAGAATGATATCATCAAGTTCTT
This sequence comes from Crocinitomicaceae bacterium, assembly GCA_044358215.1. Classification (GTDB taxonomy): domain Bacteria; phylum Bacteroidota; class Bacteroidia; order Flavobacteriales_D; family Crocinitomicaceae; genus UBA952. The sequence continues at coordinate 16,785 of JBIKOE010000023.1, read as the reverse complement.
TTCTCAATTCATCTTCCTTTTTATCATCAAGCCAATTTACAAGAATTGCAAATCTGTATTCCTTCGTAGCTAGAATCCTTGCTCCCCAAGCAGATAATTGCAAGATTGCAGGTCCACTCATTCCCCAATGTGTAATAAGTAAAGGGCCTTTTCCAATTAATTTTGTCCCCTCAATTTTAACACTTGTTTTTTCTACTACATTTCCCATTAATTCTCGAATAGGATTTTCTGGCATATTGAAAGTATACAAAGATGGAACAGGATCAACAATGCTGTGTCCAATTTTTTCTAGCCATTCTAATCCTGAACGTTTTGGCTGACCTCCAGTTGTAACGATGACTTTATCAAAAAGAAAACTGTCCTCTCGTGTTACTATTTCAAAACTATTTTCTTTTTTTGAAATTCCAATAATTGCAGCGTTCAGATGAATATGAATTCCAAATTTCCTTGCCTCATTTTCAAAACAATCGATTATAGTTTGAGAATCATTTGACAAAGGAAAAATGCAGCCGTCAGGATATGTTTTCATTTCCACGCCTCTTTTACCAAACCATTCAATTGTGCTTTTGGCATTAAATACTTCGAAGGCTTTTTTTAAATAGTTTTCTCCTCTTGGATAATGTTTTGCTAAAGTTCTATTCTCATAAGAAGCATGCGTAACATTGCAACGTCCTCCACCAGATATTTTTACTTTGGAGAGTACTTTTCCTGTTTTCTCAAAAACTTTAACATCACATTCAGGAAAAGAATTTTTAGCAGATAATGCTGCAAAATAACCTGCGGCACCAGCACCAATTATGGCTATTTTCATACTGTAAAATTAAGTATTAATAGCAAGAATGTAGAATAGATTTTTTTCTTAACTTATGATTACAGTATAAAATGACTAACTTTGCACCCAAAAATAGATACTATGGCAACAAACCGCACTTTTACAATGTTAAAACCTGATGCAATTGAAAATGGGCATATGGGGAAAATTATTGATATGATTATCAATGCAGGATTCAGAATTAAAGCAATGAAATACACATCATTATCAGTTGCGCAAGCACAAGAATTTTATGCTGTTCATTCAGAGCGCCCTTTTTATGGTGAATTAGTCGAATACATGACATCAGGACCAATTATTGCAGCAATATTAGAAAAAGAAAATGCTGTTGCAGATTTTAGAAATTTAATTGGTGCAACTGATCCTTCAGAGGCAGCTGACGGAACAATCCGAAAATACTATGCTGAAAGTAAAGGAAGAAACGCCGTTCATGGTTCAGATTCTGATGAAAATGCTGCAATTGAAGGTGAATTTCATTTTTCTTCTTCTGAGATTTTTTAATTAAACTCACAGAAATTTTGTTAAAGACTGCTACGGCGGTCTTTTTTATTGAATACAAATTGCTATGACCAATCAAGAAGCACTTGAAAAAAGACGAACTTTTGGAATAATTTCCCATCCGGATGCTGGTAAGACAACATTAACGGAAAAATTGTTGTTGTTTGGTGGCGCAATTCAAACAGCAGGTGCCGTTAAAAATAATAAGATTAAAAAAACTGCCACTTCAGATTTTATGGAAATTGAAAAACAGAGAGGGATTTCCGTTGCAACCTCTGTTATGGCATTTGAATATGAGAATAAGCAGATAAATATCTTAGACACTCCAGGACACAAGGATTTTGCCGAAGATACTTTTAGAACTTTAACAGCTGTTGATAGTGTTATTTTAGTTATTGACTGCGCAAATGGAGTAGAGGAGCAAACGAAAAAATTGATGGAAGTCTGTCGCATGCGTAAAACTCCTGTTATCATTTTTGTCAATAAAATGGATCGAGACGGTAAGGATCCCTTTGAACTTTTAGATGAACTTGAGCAAACACTGAACTTTAAAGTTCGTCCTTTAACTTGGCCAATTGGAATGGGTGATCGTTTTCAAGGAGTTTATAATATTTATCAAAAAAGTTTGAATTTATTTTCTGCTAATAAAACAAAAATTGCAAGTGATTTAGTCTCAATTTTGGATATACAAGATGATGCTCTTACTGAAATAATAGGAGCTAAGCCAGCAGAAGAATTGCGGGATGAATTAGAGACAATTGAGGGGGTTTATGATGCATTTAATCGTGGTACTTATTTATCTGGTGATGTCGCTCCCGTATTTTTTGGCTCTGCAGTAAATAATTTTGGAGTACAAGAATTATTAGATACTTTTTGTGAAATTTCTCCGTCTCCTCGTGGTAGAGAATCTGATAAACGAATGGTCGAACCAACTGACGCTAATTTTTCTGGATTTGTCTTTAAAATTCATGCAAACTTGGATCCAAAACACAGAGATCGTATAGCATTTCTTCGAGTTGTTTCTGGTAAATTTGAACGAAATACTTTTTATCACCATGTTCGCTTGCAGAAAAAATTGAAGTTTGCAAATCCCACTTCTTTTATGGCTCAGGACAAAAGTGTTATTGATGAGGCATATCCAGGAGATGTTGTAGGCTTGTATGATACAGGGAATTTTAAAATTGGTGATACGATGACCGAAGGAGAAATCATGATGTACAAAGGAATTCCAAGTTTTTCACCAGAGATTTTTCAAGAGTTAGAAAATTTAGATCCTCTTAAATCCAAGCAATTAGAAAAAGGGATTCGACAACTTATAGACGAAGGAGTTGCACAGTTATTTGTCCAACAACCTGGGAATCGAAAAATTGTTGGTACAGTTGGTCAATTACAATTCGAGGTAATTAACTATCGACTAATTCATGAATATGGTGCAAACTGTCGTTTTGTGCCACGTAATTACTTTAAAGCTTGTTGGATTACAAGTATTGATAAAATTCAGTTAGAGTCATTTAGAAGAGCTAAAGCAAACTATTTAGCAGTAGATAAAGACGATAATCTTGTTTTTCTAGCAGAAACAACTTTTCTATTAAGTATGGCAGAACAAGATTATCCTGAAATAACTTTTCATAAGTCATCTGAATTTATGCTCGAGCTTTAGGAATAAAAAAAAGCCATTATTAAAATGGCTTTAGATATAGTTTGACTTACTTTTTTTTATCTTCTCTTTCCTTTTTTTTACGATTTTTTTTCTTTTTTTGAGCATTCATTTTTTGCTTTTCATCTAAAACGGTCATTTTTTGTTTCTGCTCATCGTTTAAGATTGCTTGAAGCATTGATGTTCTGGCTTCACGGATTGAATTGAGTGCATTTCGTTTTTCATCTTCATTCATTTTAGAAATACGAATTCCTTCTAATTTTTGGTTAATCCCAGTTTGTATAATTAGAAATTGTCTTTTTTGTTCCTCGCTAAGCTTTAGTTCTTTTGCAAATCTCTCAGTCTGCATTGTAGCTTTCTCTTCAGGAGTCTTCTTATTTTGAGAAAAAACAAGAGGTGAGATCAAAAGTATAAAGAATAAGATTTTTAGATTTTTCATAATTTTTTAGGATTGTTTAGTTTTAATAGAAAAGAGTTTGTGTTTTATAATTGATTTATTCTATTGCTTTATCAAGCATAACAGGCTCTTCAGCGACAATTTTCTTTTTTTGAGGTACAACTATCGCTTTTTCAGAATTAATTTTTGCTTGTGCAAGAAAGTACTTTTCATACGCGCTAAATTGTTCCGAATTTAAAACTTCTTTTAACATGGTTTTTTTTGCTTCTTGAGTACGAATTAGTGTAAATTCTTTTTCCTCGTTAGTTATTTCCGAATTTTGTGCAGCTAGATTTTTTTGCGTCATACCCAGAATTATAGTGTAAACTGGTGAAACTTGATCTCTGTTAAGTTTTAATTCGGAAGTTAAAATAGCTGTTTCTTTACTTGCAAGATCTTCTGCTGTTTCAGGTGTGCTTTCATTTTTTGGATTAGCTGCTAATTTCACGTTTTCCTCATAAGTTAAGAATTGTTCAGAAGTCAATATTTCTTTAAATAATTGAGTTTTTCTTTCTTCAATTTTTAAAATATTTGTGGTTTTTTCATCCTCAGAAATCTGAGACTTTTTAACATCATTAGAAGTTGTAATGACCATGAGATTTGCATTGTATAAATCTTCATATTGCTCAGCTTTTAGATTCAACTCGGAAATCATTTTTTTTGTTTCAGCTTTGGCTAGATCCTCATTTGTTTGAGAATAAGATGTAAATGAAAATAGAAGGCAAATCATTAAAAAATCAAACTTTTTCATGAATTTTTAAGTTATGTTGTGAATAATACTGCAAATTACATTTTTTTTAAATAACCTCAAAAAAATAGTGCCTATTTTTGCTCATAAAAATATTTTTAATTAATTAGCTCTTCACTGAAAAATGAGAAATAGTAATGTTCAAATTATTAATCACAAAGAGCTAGATAAAGTTATATGGGATAAAAAAATAGGTGCCTCTGCCTCACCATCTTTTTTCATGCTTTCTTGGGTTTTAGACATCTTACATCCTAATTGGGATGCTTTGGTTTATTTGAATTATGAAGCTTTTATGCCAATTCCGAAAGCCCAAAAATATGGCTTGACTTATGTTTTTCAACCAAAGTTTATACGTTCTTTATCTATTTTTAATGAAACTGAAGACCAAAGAGAGTTGATTATAAGAGCTTTTAAAGAAACTTATTCTTTGGTAAATATAAATCTTGACTTTGAACTTAAGGAATCAAATAGTAATGGGGTTTTTCAGAAATTGAGTATTCCTAGTTCTCGTGAATTATTACAGATTGCTTATTCCAAGAATGCACTTCGAGTTATTTCAAAGTTAGATGTAGAAATAGAATATAAATTATTTTATGATTCTGGAACTTTTATAGAATTTTTCAAAAAAATAAAAAACATAAAGTCATTAAAATCAAAATCTTATAATAAATTACATCAACTAATTAATGAAACATTAAAAAGAGAAAATGGAAAGTTAATTGGCGCATTTTACAAGGGAGAAATGATAGCTTGTGGTTTCTTTATTTTTTTTCAAAAGCAGGTATATTTCATGAAGGGAACTGTAAATAAAATTGGACGTGAAAAAGGAGCTTTTTATGGTTTGATTGATTTTGTTTTACAAAGTCTAATTGGAAGATTTGAGCATTTTGATTTTGTTGGCTCAAATGATAATGGTGTAGCAGGTTTCTATAAAAAGTTTGGAGCTCAAGATTTTAGTTATTCTATTTTAAAATACAATACTATAAAAACCCCCATAAAACAATTAGCAAATCTTTATTTACAGATTAAATCTTAATAAGAGCCATACCACCTTCTAAGAAACCATTCACCTGATAGAAGCAAGAAAATAAGGATAAAGATTACGATGTATTCTATAAGATCGTCAAATGTAGTTTCCGCATAGCTAATGGCAGTAATGTCTTTTCTATTCGAGATATCTTCTATGGTTTTTTTATAATCTTTTAATAGATAAAATTTTCCATTTGATTGTTTTGAAAGTTGTTTCATCACACCTTGATTAGCGTTTGATTCAGTTTTTTCAATTTGAATATCTTCTACTAAAAAATTTCCTTTTTTGGAATAGGATTTCCCATTAAAAGTTGTCTTTGCACTCCAAGAATAATTTCCTGACTTTAATTTACCCAGTGCTAATTTGTAACTTGTTCCTACCAAACCAAATTGAGATTTATATTTTTTTCCTTTTTGATCTGTTACTTCAATTAAAATTTTTGGAGTAGTAATTGGTTCTAAAGATGAATTATAAAAAGATGCATTCACTAAAACTTCTTCATCAATTGTAAACCGATTTGGAAATTCAATTCTTAATCCTGCTCCTTGTTGCTTTACGAGAAGGTAATTTGTAATTTTACTAAAAAATTCATTAAAGGCGTCTTGATTAGAATTTCTTAAATAGTCGTTTATTCGCCAACGCCAGATACCTTCTCCATATAAAACTCCCGATTTAGCTTTGTTTTGATTTAAGAAAAACAACAATGGCTCTTTTTTTGTAATTGATCCAATGCGTTGATTTAACAATACTTCATTATTTCCATTAATATTAATTGTTCCAAATTTGCTGGTTAAAGGAGGAAAAAAATCAATGGCTTCAACTGTTTTGTCACTCAATTCAAAAGCAGAAAATGATTTATTTTTCACAGCCTGGTTTTCATCTGTCTGATTTCCTGCTGCAACTGTAATGCCGATATTTAATTTAGAAATAGCACCACTACTTGTATTCGGGCCAATAATAAAAAAAATCGGAATGTTTTTCTGCTTTATAAGCTGTAGCGTATTTTGATCAAAATTTATGCCTGGTTCATGCCAAATGATAAGATCTACTCCATCAAGAGATTTATTCCATTCAGAATATAAACTTGTAATTACTTCACTTCCTTCATATTCATCTAAAACTGACTTAAGTGCTGATATATCTGGATGCGGAGCACCACTAAGCAATAAAACCTTATTTCTTGAATCAATTACTTCCACATAAAAACTGCGTTGATTATTTTTTAATGTATACTCACCATTTATGGCTTCAAGTTTTACTGTGTAGGTTTGGAATCCAATTTTATCTGCTTTTAAAATAAAATTAGCTTCTGTAAAATCATATTTCCCGGATTCGTATTTAAGTACTTGACTTGCAATTTTTTGTCCATTCTTGTAGATACTAATATTGGCATTTCTTTTTCCTATTTTGAATGCTTCAACATCAACCTCAACAGGAAATTCATTGTTTAAGAAGGCAATATCATTTGCCGTAATATGTTTAATAAAATGGTCTTTTTTTGGAATTGTATCCCCAACAGTTAAGGTGAAAATTGGAGTTAAGCTTATTTTTTCTGCTGCATAACAAGGATTAGCTCCTACATTGTAATTCCCATCTGAAATAAAAGCAATTCCGCCAACATTTCGATTGTAGTAATCAACATTTACTTTTTCAAACCCAAGTTCTAAAGCCGAGGTATTTTCATTAAATTTTAAGGAATCATTGGAAACGATTGTGCCAACATTTAGTTCTATTAATTTAAATCGATCTTTAAATTTTTCACTTAAATCCTTTTTGAAATTTTCTATTTGACCTTTAATAATTGAACTGTCTTTGTAATTCAACATAGATGAAGAATTGTCTATTAAGCTTATAAAAACAGGTTTTTCTTCTCTGTAATTAGTAGCTTGTAAAATAATTCCTAAAAGAAGAAATAAGATTAAAAATAAAGAAGAAAATCTAAGAACTCGTAGTGTCAACCGTTGATTTGATTTTAATTCCTTTACCCAGCCTTTGTTTTGATAAATCAGAAAAGTTAATCCAATCGAAAGAAAAAATATGGGGATAAGCCAGAAAAATGAGTGGTCAGTAATTAAATTCATCGTTAACAAAATTAGTTAGAATATAGGAAATAATTCACCAAAAGTCATAATCTTTATTGTTTAAGTATGATTTTAATATTTTCACCTTTTTTTGTTATTTATGATTGGTATTTTTGGAATCAAAAGTGCTAACTTTATACTCTTAAATTAAATTTTATTATGAATAAAGAAGTTTATATTATTGCTGCAGTTAGAACACCAATTGGAGCATTCATGGGTGGCTTGTCCACTATTTCAGCAACAGAATTAGGATCTATAGCAATAAAAGGAGCGATAGAAAAATCAAATCTTCCTATAGATTTAGTTGATGAAGTTTTTATGGGAAATGTATTGCAAGCTGGACTTGGTCAAGCACCGGCTCGACAAGCAGCTCTTGGAGCTGGATTGGGGCAAAATGTTCCTTGTACTACTGTTAATAAAGTATGTGCATCTGGAATGAAAGCAATAATGCTTGGAGCGCAAACTATTTTAGCAGGAGATAACCATATTATTGTTGCAGGTGGAATGGAAAATATGTCACAAACACCTCATTATTTAGACGCTCGAAATGGAACAAAATTCGGAAACATTATTACGCTAGATGGAATTTCTAAAGATGGTTTGCTCGATGTGTATAATAAGGTTCCAATGGGGAATTGTGCTGAGATCTGTGCAAAAGAACATGGTATTTCAAGAGAAGATCAAGATAATTTTGCTATAACATCATATCAAAGAGCAAGTGCTGCTTGGATAAATGGAAAATTTAACGATGAAATTGTTGCAGTTTCAGTACCTCAAAGAAAAGGAGATCCAATCGTCATCAAAGAAGATGAGGAATATAAAAATGTCTTTTTAGATAAAATTCCGAGTTTGCGTCCTGCTTTTGATAAAGACGGAACAATCACTGCTGCAAATGCTTCTACGATAAATGACGGTGCATCTGCTCTAATTCTTGCTTCCAAAGAAGCTGTAGACAAATACGGATTGAAGCCACTCGCAAAAATAGTTTCGTATGCCGATGCAGCTCAAGCACCTGAATGGTTTACTACCGCTCCTTCCTTGGCAATTCCAAAAGCATTGGAAAAAGCGAATTTAAAGATCTCTGATGTAGATTTTTGGGAATTGAATCAAGCTTTTTCAGTTGTTGGTATTGCGAATACTAAGATTTTAGGTCTTGATCCATCAAAAGTTGATGTAAATGGTGGTGCAGTTGCACTTGGTCATCCTCTTGGGAATTCAGGTTCTAGAATTGTTGTCACTTTAATTAACGTCTTAAAACAAAATGCTGGTAAATTAGGTGGCGCAGGAATTTGTAATGGTGGCGGAGGTGCTTCAGCAATTATTATTGAAAATATCTAAATTTTTAGACAAAAAAAAAGAGGTTGCAAAACAACCTCTTTTAATTCTCTTAAAGTGTGAAATTAATTTACGCTTGAAGAAAGATCTGATCCAGCTTTGAAACGAACTGAATTCTTAGCTGCAATTTTGATAACTGCACCTGTTTTTGGGTTACGACCGTTACGTGCATTTCTTCTAGAAATGTCAAAAGAACCAAATCCTACTAAAGAGATTTTGTGTCCACCTTTTAACGCGCTTGTTGTAGATGCTACAAAAGCGTCTAACGCTTTTTTAGAATCTGCTTTTGACAAACCTGATCCAGCTGCCATTGCATCAATTAATTCTGCTTTGTTCATAATAATGTGTTTTAAAAAAAATTAATAATTAATTATCTCAACAAATATATCTGAATAAGTAAGCGAAAATCAATATCCATCTAAAAAAAACAACAAAATGTTGAAAAATCACCTATTTTGTTAATAAAGTTGCTTTAAAACACTATATTTATATAGGATTTAGCTAAATTCAACTCTTAAAAAACCTTGTGTTTTATAGAACAGAATTACTTTTTAAATGTTTTGAATTCAAATGAAAGATACAAAAGCAATTATTATTGGTTCAGGAGTTGGTGGATTGGCTACTGCTATTAGACTCTCAAAACTTGGATTTTCTGTCCATGTTTTTGAGGCAAACGAATTTGTTGGTGGGAAAATAAATTCTAAGACATTTAAAAACTATCGATTTGATATGGGCCCTTCAATTTTTACGGAACCCTATTTAATGGATGAATTACTTGAATTGTCTGAGCAAAAAACGATAACTTTTGGTTATTCTCTTCTTTCTGAATCCTGCCGTTATTTTTTTGCTGATTCTCATTCATTTACTTTACCAGTTGGGAAAAAGGAGGTTTCATTAAAAATCGCTAGAGAATTAGGAGAGGATAAAGAAAAAGTATTTTCTTATTTAGATAGAATGGAAAAGAATTACACTGCTGTTGCACCAGTTTTTATTCATGTTTCTTTGCATAAAATCAAACAACTTCTAAATAACCAAATCTTAAGTGCCTTAAAACGTTTGTTTAAGTATGGTTTGAGTAGTTCTATGAATAAAGTTAATGCCTCTTATTTCAAGAATCCTAAAACTGTTCAATTGTTTAATCGTTTTGCTACCTACAATGGAAGTAATCCATACGAAACTCCTGGAATGCTCAATATTATTTCACATTTAGAATTGAATAAAGGCCCTGCATTACCAAAAGGTGGAATGTTTATGATTACAAAAACACTTTACGATATAGCTGTTCAATTAGGAGTTACTTTTTCTTTCAATGAGAAGGTTGAGCGGATACTTTATTCAAATAATAGAGCTACAGGAATAAATACAATAAAAGGATATTATTTATCTGATATTGTTGTAAGTAATATGGATGTACATTTTACATATGAGAAACTTTTAAAAGATTTCCCTTTTCATCCAAAAAAAATATTAACTCAGGAAAAATCAAGTTCAGCAGTTGTTTTCTATTGGGGAATTAAAAGTGAATTTCCTGATTTAGGGCTACACAATATATTTTTCTCAGAAAATTACAAGAAAGAATTTAAGTCAATTTTTGAAACGAAAGAAATGGATTCAGATCCAACTATTTATGTAAACATAACTTCAAAAATAGAGAAAAAGGATGCGCCTGCTAATTCTGAAAATTGGTTTGTAATGGTAAATGCACCTATTAATGTTGGTCAAAATTGGAATGAAATTGTTAGCGTTTTAAGAAAAAACATTCTTGAAAAACTTTCTAAGGTCTTAAAAACAGATATAGAATCTTTGATAGAAGTAGAAGAAGTAATGGATCCTCTAAAAGTTGAAGCTCTGTATTCAGGAAAACAAGGGTCTATATATGGTAATGCATCAAATAGTAGAGCCGCAGCTTTTTATAGACATCCAAATTTTTCTAAAAAAATAAAAGGACTTTATTTTACCGGAGTAACAGTTCATCCAGGAGGTGGAATTCCACTTGCATTGAACAGTGCAAAAATCGTGGAACGCTGCGTAAAAGATGATTTTGAGTTGTAAAAATTACAAAATATTTACTTCTCGTTCTAGTAAAACTCCAAATTTCTCAAAAACATCTTGTATTATTTGAGAAGATAAATCAAAAATTTCTTGTCCGGTACAATTTCCGTAGTTTACTAAAACTAAAGCTTGTAGTTTATGAACGCCATAATTATCGAATGTTCTCCCTTTCCATCCGGCTTTTTCAATGAGCCATCCAGCTGCTAATTTTCTTCCGTTTTCTGCAGGGTAATTTGGAATATCTGGATAATTTTCTTGAATTTTTTCAAGTAGGATATTATCAACTGTGGGGTTTTTGAAAAAACTACCCGCATTTCCTATGATTTTTGGATCTGGTAATTTAGACTGTCGAATAGCAATTACAGCAGCACTAAGTTCTTTAATTGTTGGTGCTTGAATCCCCATAACTTTTAACTGCTCATTAATAGCACCGTAAGATGAATTAATTGTGGGATTTTTTGTCAGACGAAAAGTTACTGTTAGAATAATATACTTTCCTTTGACTTTATTTTTAAAAATGCTTTCCCTATATCCAAATTCACATTTTGTTTTGTCAAAATAATGAATTTCACCGCTTGCGATATGATATGCTGATAAGGATTCAAATACATCTTTAATCTCTACGCCATAAGCGCCAATGTTTTGCATTGGACTAGCACCAACACTTCCGGGGATTAAGCTAAGATTTTCAATTCCCCCAAAACCTTTATCAATACAATTTAATACAAATTCATGCCAATTTTCACCTGCCCCAGATTTAACAATAACTTCACTGGCAGTTTCTTCGATAACTTCAAATCTTTTAATTTCATTTTTTATAACCAGTCCATCAAAATCTTTTGTTAGAAGTAAATTGCTCCCACCTCCTAAAATAAGTAGTTTTTTGTTATTTCTGAAACTTAAAATTTGTTTTAGTTCCTCAATTGATGAAAATACCGCAAACATTTCTGCCTTTACAGATATACCAAAGGTGTTGTATTCTTTGAGATTTTTATTTATTTGAATCATTTTTCAAAAGTACTATTTATAGATATATTAGGCCCGAAAAATCCACGGTCATCTACTTTAATGTTATAAAACCATTGAAACCATTGAAGATGATGACTTCTATTAAATCCTTTATTTTTTTTTGACCAAGTAGTTGGTGGATAAATTCTACCACCTTTATTGCTTGACACTTTTTCTAATCCTTTTAAAGTTTGTTGCGGTGCAATACCATCTTGGTAAAAAATAACATCGCTTTCTTTTTCACCCATGTTACATCCATATTGCCAAACTTCATCAAATAAGTTCCAATCAGCACCTTGAAATCCGCCACTCTCAGGAGAAATAGCAAGCATTTTACCGAATTTCACCTTGGCTTTTATTTGAGAAACGAGTCCTAAACTATATGCATAGCCCATGCTGTGACTTATAATATGAACTTTTATAGTTGAATCTAATAAATTCTTTTCTAAATAATCTATGACATTTTGCCCAGCAATTATTCCATTTGAAAATCGAAGCTCAAAACCTTCAGGATTAAACTTATTCCTTAATACCCATCTGCTTTTTTTCGAAATCCAACAAAATCTAGAAAAAAGATAAGATGTAGCAACATTGAATTTTGTTTTGTGAACAGAGCTTGAAATAGGGTGGTGAGCGCTAAAATAAAGTGTTTGAATTGGCTTAAAACGTTTTACTATCGTATCGTCATATTTGTACCAATATCCTGTTGGATCTTTAGTATACATTGAATTATCAACAGCTAACTTATTAAACTTAGGTCCACGATAACCATTTATGAAAATAAGAATATTTTTTTCGCTTATTTTGCTGCTAATATTTTCTTGAGTTATAGAAAATAAAGAATATCCAATAAGAAAGAAGATAAAAAAACTATTTTTCATATTGATAAAAAATCCCTCCCGCATCTGGAGTCCATAAACAAGCTTTTTGTCCACTTACCTTAAGGCCATTGTTAATCCAAGTATTGCAAGTTAAAAGTAAGCTATAAGTTTGTTTCGCGTCATAATAAGCATTATTTTGAGTCATTACTGCTGGGTTTTTTGGGAGTATAAATGAAGATTTAGTTGTCCCACTTCGTTTTAAACTATTTTCGATGTACTTAACTAATTTTTTGTATTGATAATCACTTAATTTTAATGAGACAATTTTTGAATCTTTTGGCAAAGTGTCAGTAAAATATTTAACTTGAAGCGCTGAAGACCCCAAGCCGAAGTTTGAAATTAAAAAAATCTTTAAGGTTAAGTCATCCCAAGTAGGTGTATTCATATAAAAATCTTTTGATCCCCAACCAATTGCAATCTTTTTGTATGTGGAATCTTTAGAGCGAGTATTTGAAATCGGAAACTCTTCCTGCCAATCCTTAAATTCATTGGATATTGGAAGAAGAAAATCCACATGAATTCCAGATTTCATTAAAAATACTGTGTGTATTGCATTCTTTTCTTTATTTTCCTTAATTGTAATTCTTGAAAAGATAAAAGCACAAGCTAGATAAATTAAAATACAGCTAATAAAAATAAGACTCGTTAAAATTAAAATGCGGAAACATTTTTTAATGAAGGAAGGTTTTTGTTTGTTTTTCATACCTAAATCCTATATTGTAAAGCTTTAAAGTAATTTATTTGCAACAAAGTTAATCTTTGATTTAAATTTAACAAATGTGTTACTATTTTTGTAAAAAAAGTTTAATCTATCTATAAAACAAATCAAACGTAATGAATAAATACATTTTAGTACTAAGTATCTTAATCTCAACGAACTTATCAGCTCAATTTAATCCTGCAGACAATAATGTTTCACAAAAATATTATGAGGTTATGGATAATATTTCACGATTTTATGTTGATTCGGCAAATGGAAAATCCCTAACTGAAACAGCAATTATTTCATTATTAGAGAAGTTAGATCCACATTCTACTTATATTCCTGCTGAAGAATTACAGGAAGTTCAGTCTTCACTTAATGGAAATTTTGTCGGGATTGGAATTCGTTTTCAAATTATCAAGGACACTTTAAATGTCATTGCAACTATTCCTGGTGGCCCTTCAGAAAAACTTGGAATATTGGCGGGCGATCAGATTGTTTCTGTTGCAGATTTAAATGTTGCAGGGATTGGATTAAAAAATAATGAAGTCCGAGCTAAATTAATGGGGGATTTAGGATCAAAAGTTAAGGTTGGAATTCTTAGGAAAAAGGAAAAAAATCTAATTGATTTTACAATTACGCGTGCTAAAATCCCTGTTTATTCTGTAGATGCAAGTTACATGATTGATGCAGAAACAGGCTATATAAAATTGAATAGTTTCTCAAGAACAAGTGTTGAAGAAGTTCAAAGTGCTCTTATTTCACTTAAGGAAAAAGGAATGAAAAATCTTATTTTTGACCTTCAAGGAAATGGTGGCGGTTTATTAGATGTTGCACATAGTTTAGCAGATGAGTTTCTTTCGGGCGAAAAGTTAATTGTTTATTCAGAAGGAAGATCTCAGCCAAGAACTGATTTAAAAGCTAGCAAAAAAGGCTTATTTGAAGAAGGTAAATTAATAATGTTAACAGATGAATATGCAGCTAGTGCAAGTGAAATTTTGTCTGGCGCAATTCAAGATTGGGATCGCGGTTTGATTGTAGGAAGGCGAACCTTTGGAAAAGGACTTGTTCAGCGTCCAATACCATTGAGTGATGGTTCTGAAATTCGACTAACTATCGCACGCTATTATACGCCAACTGGAAGATTTATTCAAAAACCATATGACGATGCTGAGCGCTACAAGAAAGATTTAACTCAGCGATTCTTAAACGGCGAATTTGTCAATGCTGATTCTATTAAAATGCCTGACTCTTTACTTTTTAAGACACTCATAACAAAAAGAACAGTCTACGGTGGTGGCGGAATCATGCCTGATTTCTTTGTTCCATTGGATACAACTCAAAGTTCAGTGTATTACCAAAAACTTATTCGTGGCGGTCATATTAATAACTATTCCTATCGTTACGTAAGTAGTAAAAAAACAGAATTAAAGGAGTTGTATCCAACCTTTGATTCTTTTAATAAAAATTTCAAATGCGATCAAGCTTTTATGGATGAATTTTTTGCCTATGTTCAAAAAGAAGACCCAATACTAATTTTTGATGAAAAAGAATACAATATAAGTAAAACGAGTATAACTTTGCGTTTAAAATCAATTATTGCCCAAGATTTATGGGGTGTAAGTGAGTTGTATCAAGTTTTCAATGATTCAAATGAGATTGTTCAACGAGCTCTTAAAATTATTCGTTCAAAAGAATATAATTCTGTTAAACTAGATTAATTGTTATTAAAATGTTTGATTTTAGAATATCATTGAAATTGTAATTATTAATTTAAATTACCTTTGTAAAAAGCTAAAATCTAAAAATGTCTGACGATAAAAAAATCATTTTTTCAATGGTGGGAGTTTCCAAATCTACACCTCAAGGAAAACAAATAATCAAAAATATTTATCTCTCCTTTTATTACGGTGCAAAAATCGGAATCATTGGTTTAAATGGCTCTGGAAAATCTACAGTAATGAAAATCATTGCGGGTTTAGATCAGGCATATCAGGGAGATGTTGTTTTTTCACCGGGATATACAATCGGTTATCTTTCTCAAGAGCCTGAAATTGATGGCACAAAAACGGTGAAGGAAGTTGTAATGGAAGGCGCTCAAGATATTGTAGATATTTTGAAGGAATATGAGGAAATTAATGCGTCTTTTATGGATGAGGAAATCTTAAATGATCCTGATAAAATGGATAAGTTGATAGCTCGACAAGGTGAAGTTCAAGATAAAATAGATGCAACAGATGCATGGGAATTAGATACAAAATTAGAGCGTGCAATGGATGCCTTGCGCTGTCCGCCCGATGATCAGCTAATTTCAACACTTTCTGGAGGAGAAAAACGTAGAGTTGCATTGTGTCGCTTACTTTTAAGGAATCCCGATATTTTATTGTTAGATGAACCCACTAATCACTTGGATGCAGAATCGATCGATTGGTTGGAACAACATTTACAGCAATATAAAGGAACTGTAATTGCAGTAACTCACGACCGTTATTTCTTAGACAATGTTGCAGGTTGGATTTTGGAATTAGATAGGGGAGAGGGCATTCCTTGGAAAGGAAATTATTCTTTGTGGTTAGAACAAAAAGGTGCCCGTTTAAAAGGTGAAGAAAAAACTGAATCTAAACGGCAAAAAATGTTGGCGAGGGAATTAGAATGGGTAAGAATGAATCCTAAAGCGCGACAAGCTAAAAGTAAAGCGCGACTTCAGAATTACGATAAAATGCTTTCCGAAGACTTGAAAGAAAAAGAAGATCGCTTGGAACTTCCGATTCCGAATGGTCCGCGTTTGGGTGCGAATGTGATTGATGCTCTTCATGTATCAAAAGGTTTTGGAGATAAATTATTGTACGATGATTTGAATTTTAAATTACCTCCAGCAGGAATTGTGGGTATAATTGGTCCCAACGGGGCAGGGAAGACCACGATTTTTAAAATGATAATGAATGAATTAACAGCTGACAATGGTGATTTCTTAGTTGGAGAAACAGTTAAGATTGGTTATGTAGACCAAACACACAAAGATATCAAGGAAGATAAAACAGTTTATGACGTTGTTTCGAATGGTTTAGAATATGTAGAAGTCGGAGATCAGAAGATAAATTCTAGGGCTTACTTGTCAAAATTTAATTTTAATGGATCAGACCAAAACAAAAAAGTAGGGATTTTATCTGGTGGAGAAAGAAATCGTTTGCACCTTGCAATGACATTAAAAACTGAGGCAAATGTTCTTTTACTAGATGAACCAACAAATGATATTGATATCAATACTTTGCGTGCCCTTGAAGAAGGAATTCAAAATTTTGCTGGTTGTGCGGTTGTAATTTCCCACGATAGATGGTTTTTAGATCGTATTTGCACGCATATTTTAGCTTTTGAGGGAGATTCTCAGGTTTATTGGTTTGAGGGGTCTTATACTGAATACGAAGAGAATAGAAAGAAGCGTTTGGGTGAAAGTTCTCCAAGAAGAATAAAATACCGAAAGATTGTTTAATGTAAATTCTAATAAATTAAATAATGAGGAAAGG
>JBIKOE010000060.1:0-10041 GCA_044358215.1 Crocinitomicaceae bacterium | reverse complement strand
AGTTCCTAAAAAAAGTATTCTTTTTCCTACTGCAACAGAAATGTATGAAAGGTATAAATTAGAAAACGATCCTAATGGATCTAGAACAGATTTTAACGAAGAAAACCCTGATTTTTATTTATTAACACTAACAAAATCTGAAAAAAGATTAATTGAAAAAGACTTTAAAATTAATATGGAAATATATAGAACACCTCGCTATAGTGTAGGTCCCGAATATATCCCAAATGCCATGGAATTAATTGAAAACGCAAGTGTTTTTCCAAAAGATTTCTTTATAAATAATACAACTACAGATTTTCAGGAATTTCAAGTTCCAGCTAAAGGTCAAACAATAAAAATATCAAAAGATAATATTGCTTGGTATAGAAGAATAATAACAGCTTATGAAGGACACAAACTTGAAGAACGTAAAGATGGAAGCATCTTGATAGACGGAAAAAAAGTGACTACCTACACATTTTCTATGAATTACTATTGGTTAATGGGAGACAACCGTTACAATTCAGCAGATTCTCGAATTTGGGGCTTTGTCCCAGAAGATCATGTTGTAGGTCGCGCATCACTTGTATGGTTCTCTAAAAGTTCGTATTTGGGAATTCGTGTAGATCGAATTTTCAAATTTATTCATTAATGACGATTCTTCCGATTGCTTATTTTCCTTCGGTTCATTATTTGAAGGAATATTTTTCGGAAGCGAATACACATCTAGAAATTCACGAGAATTTTGTTAAGCAAAGCATTCGAAATCGCTGTGAAATTCTATCAGGAAATGGTGTTTTACGCTTGAGTATCCCATTAAATCACACTAACGGCAAAAAAATAAAGACAAAAGATATTCGCATTGATTTTGGAAAATCGTGGCAAACAAATCATTGGAAAGCCATAAAAAGTGCTTATGCTTCTTCTCCCTATTTTGAAGATTATGAGCAACAAATAAATCAAATTTTACTTTCTAAAGATGAATTTCTTTTGGATAAAAATCGACGTATTTTTGAATTCTTATTTTCTATTCTTGAAATAAATAAAACAATTGATTATACAAAAATATATAATGAGCAAACTGAGAGAGATTTTAGAACTATTGATTTTATGAAAAACTCATTTGAAATCAAAGAATACCAGCAAGTTTTTTCATACGGAAAGGGATTTTATTCAAATTTATCCATGATTGACTTACTCATGAATGAGGGACCTTTTATAAGAAATTGGATTTTACCGAACAGGAACTAATCCGTGTGTTGGATTTGAATAAAATATTTTATTCCACTTTATACGAACGATTGCTGGCGACATTAAGTCAGAATTTGAGATTAATAAATCTCCAGAAGGGTGAAAAGTAATTGCTCTTGGATTTGAAACTAATTTTTCGTCTAAAATTTTGATGTCAATTACCTCTCCAAATTGATTAAAAACGACAATACTTCTGTTTTCTGATGAAAGAATATAAATTTCATTTGTTTTTGGATGAACTGTCATTGCATTGGGATTAAAAATAAACTGAGAAACAGTATCACTCAAATCCGTAGATTTATTTTTAGGAATAGTGATGTTATTTTCAAGTGCAAATAATTCTATATCACTAATCGAAATATCAAAAAGCACGTTTTCATTCAATTTACGCTTTGAAATATTGTAAGTATAGATTGAATTACTTACTGGATTATCAATATCAAAGTTATTTTGAGTTAAAATAAACATTCGCCTAGTCGATTCATGAATGCAGGTAGCAGAAGATTTCCAATAACCTAAGACATCAGTTTCTGTAACAAGTGAGGTTGAATCATAAGGAGGCAATAGAAAGTGAACCCTAGATTCATCATCAAGTAAAATAATTGTAGAATCAATTCTTGAAAAATCATTGATTTTATATGGTAAATTAATGTTTAATGGACTAGAAACTTGATTCGAATACAAATCAAATAAAACCAAAGAATTTTTATCTTCCTGAAGACAAATTAAAACAGTAGAATCGAGAAAAGTAATATCAGAAAAAGATTCAATTCCCATTGGAAGCAAGGAGATACGATTTGACCGAGTTAAATTTAAAAATCCATCTTCTTTTAAAAAAGTTGTTGCCTTTTCGTAATAGTAATTTTCTACACCAACCTTTTGAAGTGATTTTGAAGCTATAAAAGATAGCGTTGCAAGGACAAATGAAAAGAAATATTGTTTTTTCAAATCTAAAAACTTAGTGTAAAATTACATTAATTTTTTAATGAAATACAATTTTAAAATAAAGTTGTATTTTTCATTTAAAAAAAAATTAAAGCTCGATAAAAATAGAGTGAAGATAAACATAGTAATTATTAACTTTGCATATGGAACTTAAGGAAGTTAATGCAGATCAAGGACTTCCCATTATGGAGCATTTTTTCACAATACAAGGTGAAGGAACCTATTCAGGAAGAGCAGCTTATTTCGTTAGATTGGCAGGTTGTGATATTGGTTGTGTTTGGTGCGATGTAAAAGAAAGTTGGGATAGTGAATTGCATCCAATTCTTGGTATTGATTATTTAGTTTCTGAAATAGAAAAAACAACTGTCGATTTTGTTGTTATTACAGGTGGAGAACCAGCACTCTATAATTTAGCTCCCTTTATTAAAAAATTGAAAACACTAAAAATCGAAGTTGCAATTGAAACTTCAGGTTGTTATGAATTAAAATGCATTGTAGACTGGTATTGCTTTTCTCCAAAGAAATTTAAAGCACCTTGTAAAGAAGCTTATCAACTTGCTAATGAACTTAAAATTGTTATAAATCACCCTTCCGATTTAGCTTGGGCTGAAAAACATGCAGAAAAAGTTAAGCCTAGTTGCAAACTTTATTTACAACCAGAATGGTCTAAAAGTGATAGCTTATTGCCCCTAATTATTGAGTTTGTAAAAAACAATAATAAGTGGCGAATTTCGTTACAGACTCATAAATTCATGCACATTCCTTAATTGCAATGATAAAATCCCTAGTTTTATTTTCAGTATTTTTTTTATACGCCAACTTCTCATTTTCGCAATTTCCATATTCAAGTAAAAGCAAGAAAGCAATAAAACTATTTGAAAAAGCGCGGTCGGCACCAATGCAAAACATCAATCCAGCATCAAATATTCCTGATTTCAAATTAGGGATTGAATTAGCGAATAAAGCTATTGAAAAAGACCCAGATTTTTGGGAGGCTCATGTTTTAGCTGCTGAATTAAATGAAAAAAATAGAGACCTTGAAAAAGCAATTTTCCATTACAAAAAAGCATTAAATATTCATCCAACTCATAGTATTAGTAGTAAAACAAATTTTTTCTTAGCAACTTGTGAGTTGAAAATAGGACTTTACACAGATGCTTTAAAAAATATTGAGCTATTTATTGGCAACCCAAATGCAGTTGAAGAATGGCTGTCTAAGGCGCGGGAAATGGAGGCAAATGCACGCTTTGCAATTATTGCATTAAAAAATCCAATACCTTTCGATCCGATTAATCTTGGAGAAGGAATAAATTCAATTTATCCAGAATACTATCCGAGTATAACAGTAGACGGAAAAACAATGCTTTTCACTAGACGTTTGCCTATAAATAACGCCTCGCAATTTCAGGAGGATTTCTTTGTTTCTGAAAGTAACGAAGATGAAAATTGGAAAAAAGCGATTCCAATGCCTACAAATGTTAACACAATAAACAATGAAGGTGCTCCAACCATTTCGTCTGATGGTAAAAGTTTAATATTTGTGGCTTGTTGTGATGAATCTGGAGATTATGGATATGGAAGAGCTGGTTTTGGAAGCTGTGATTTATTTTATACAAAGAAATTGGGAAATAAATGGTTGAATCCCATTAATCTTCCTGGAAATGTAAACTCTAGAAATTGGGAAACACAGCCTTCTCTTTCTGCTGATGGAAAAACCCTCTATTTTATTCGAGGTGTACGCAATAAAGATGGAAAAAGAGACTCCGATATTTATGTTTCACGACTGCAAAATGATGGTAATTGGAGTGTTGCTGAAAGACTTCCAAACACAATAAACACCTCATATGCTGAAGAATCTGTTCACATTCATCCAGATGGAAAAACACTTTACTTTGCATCAAGAGGCCACATAGGAATGGGTGGATCTGATTTATTTGTAAGTCGCATGGATAAAAAAGGTAATTGGTCAAAAGCAGAAAATCTCGGATACCCAATTAATACATTATTTGATGAAAATTCATTGATGGTATCTGCAAAAGGTGATATTGCGTTTTTAGCTTCTAATAGGCCCGGAGGTTATGGGGATTTAGATATTTATTATTTTAAACTACCAGATGAAATAAAACCAACAAAAACATTTTATTTTGATGGATTAGTTTTTGATTTAAAAACCAGAAAAGCACTAGCAGGGCATTTTCAACTTATTGACATAGAAAGTGGGCAAGTAGTAATTATTTCCGATGCAGATAAAATAGATGGATCTTTTATGGTTGCATTGCCAATAAATCGGGATTATGCAATTAGTGTTTCTTACCCGGGATATTTCCCCTATTCCTTAAACTTTAATTTAAGTATCCCAGATGGACAGGAAAATTATCATTTAGATATTCCGCTAAATCCTGAAACAAGTGAGGTGGAAAATGTGCTTTCAAATGTTTTTTTTGATCTTAATCAATCAAGGCTTCGAGAAAATTCAAAAATTGAATTACTTGAATTTGTTGCATACTTAAAAGAAAATCCACAACATAAAATAGAATTGGGTGGGCATACAGATTCAAGAGGAAATAGCACGGATAATTTAATTTTATCTAGTGAAAGAGCTAAATCAGTATTCGACTTTCTAATTTCTAATGGAATTAATTCGAATCGGCTTTCATATAAAGGATATGGTTCAACTCAAGCTATTATTTCAGATATTGAAATTGAAAAAATGCAATCTGATGAAGAAAAAGAAAAAGCACATCAAAAAAATCGTCGAACAGTTTATAAAATAATCTTATGATATCTATTTTTCGCTTAATACGACTATCAAATCTTTTATTTATTTTTTCTTCAATGATGGGGATCGCCTATTTTATTTTAAAAAACAATTCATTTCAAAAAGTTGATTTTTCAATTTTCGATTATTCACTTCTTATTTTATCAACCGTAATAATAGCTGCAGCTGGAAATATGATAAATGATTATTTTGATATTAAAGCAGATAGAATTAATAAACCAGAGCGAGTAATTGTGTCAAAATATTTAAAAAAAAGATGGGTAATTTTAATTCATTGGATTTTAAATAGTACCGCAGTACTTATCTCAATTTACTTATCTTTTAAATACAATAGCTTGCTATTTGTATTTATTCATCTTGGTTCTATAAATTTACTTTGGTTTTATAGCGTTTATTTAAAGCGAAAAGTTATTATTGGAAATTTTATCGTTGCGATACTTGCATCATGTATTCCACTTATAGCAGTTTGGTATTTTAGAATTGCGAATGAAAGCACGAATACTTTTTCTTCATATAATTCAGAGAGCTGGTCTACAAATCTCGATTATTCTTTTATATATTTTATATCTTTTTGTGGCTTTCTTCAAATTTTTGCGCTAGAAATTACAAAAGATATTGACGACATGATTGGTGATAAAGTGATGAAAGTCATTACTATCCCTATAAAATATGGTATCCAAAAAGCAGCTTGGATTGCAATGATTCTTTTACAAACCCCCTTAATAATTGGCATACTCCTATACATAACAGCGAAAATAGAAGTTACTAACCTATCTCTTTTATTTTTGATAGGAGCAGGATTAATCAACTTATTTATTTTTATTTATTATGGTTTTATTAAACCATTAAATTTTAAGACAATAAACTTTCTAATTAAAATTAGTATGTTTCTTCCACTTTTGTCTTTTTTATTTAATCACAAATGAAAATAGTATTAGGTTCTGAATCTCCGAGAAGAAGAGAATTACTAAGTTCTATGGGATTTGTATTTAGGACCCTAAAACCTGAAATTGATGAATCTTTTGATAGTTCTTTAAAATTAGAAAATGTTGCAGAATTTCTTTCTTTTAAAAAATCAGATGCGCTCATTCACAAGATAGATGCTGATGAAATTCTCATCTGTTCTGATACAATAGTGCTATTAGAAAATGAAATTATTGGAAAGCCAAAAGATAAAAAAGATGCTAAAAATATTCTGCTTAAACTTTCTGGTAAAACTCATTTTGTAATTACAGGCGTAACAATTCGTAATAAAGAAAAACATATTACTTTTCAAGATAAAACTGAAGTAACTTTTAATAAATTAAGTGATTCGGAGATTGATTCTTATCTTAAAACAAATGATGCAATGGACAAAGCTGGTGCATATGGAATTCAAGATTGGATTGGTATGATTGGAGTCCAAAAAATAAATGGGTCATACACAAATGTCATGGGATTACCAACTAGTAAACTTTTCCCTGCAATTAATAAGTTCACTGTCTAAGAGCTTGAGTAATTCTAAAGTTTATAATTAAACTTGTTTAATTCTTAATTGATTATTACTCGTTTGTTTACAGAACCAATACTTGATTTGATTGAAAGGAAGTAAACACCTTTTTTCAAGTTTACATCATTGAATTCAAAGATTGAACCAGCTATTTTTCCAGAAAGCACTATCTTCCCATTAATATCTGTAAAGATTAAATCTCCCTCGTTTACTGAAGTATTAAAACGAATTATAAATGCTCCATTACTTGGATTTGGTATAATATCGTACTCAAAATTTAAAATATCCACCAAGTTTAAAATGCCATCAACACCATCGCAGTTTTCGTCAATACCATTACCTAATATTTCTGTTGCATTTGGATAGACCTGATTATTATTATCGTTACAGTCAGTATTATTTGATACGAAACCTAAAATAGGAATACACGAAAACTGAACTACGTCTGGATTTCCAAATCCATCAGCATCTATATCTTGAAAGTTAGGGGCTGGTAAATCGCAAGGAACTGGAGTAACAGACTCCCAGCTTGATCCTACTCTTATTTCATCTATTTCTACATTTCTTATTCCTGTTCCATGACGCAAATAAACTGAAGCAAAAGAATTGAAAATAGAAGTTCCCAAAGAACTTTCTATAGTAGGAATAGGTTCAGCACTTCCTGGAACTGGATTCACAAAAAGTGATGCTTGTATTGGAGAAGTTGTATTATTAAGTTTAATAACGACTAACAATGTCGTTCCCGCAGGAAATTCTGTTAACAGATAATTTGGCGTAGGAGAAGGCGTTCCTCCTGTATAATTAAGGGTTCCTAATTGAAAAGTATTTGGAGAAAGACCTTTTTTAACATAAACTCGTCCAGCAAAAGTAGATAAAGAAGTTCCTGCTGCGCCACCAAATCCAATAAAATGAACACCAGTAGTCGATAGCGTATCTGCATTTGTGACATTCATTAAGAACGATAAATATCCTACTCCAGAAATTCCAGAAATTGCTTTGTTTACGTCTTCAGTATTTCCGGCTATAAATATTGCTCTGTTTCCAATTGAATTTTGCAAGCCGCTATATGACAAACTGCTTCCTGAATTAGAAGGTGTTGTTAGGACTTGGAATTGCCCTGGCACTGCACCACTGTGGGTTGTCCAACCATTGGCATTTAATGCCCCATCAAAGTTGAATGATTCAAAGGATTGAGCAAATAAAAAAGTACAAGAAAGAATTGCAAGAGAACTAAGGTAGATTTTTCGCATATTTATTTTTTTTAAAATTAAGAAATCTTATTAAAGTGATAACTATAGAAAATAAAAAAGGCGAATTTAATCGCCCTTTTTCTATCTAAACAGTATTCTTTTTTATGAATTTGATGCTTCAGTTTCTCTTTCTGGTCTTGGCAACAAAACCTTACGAGATAATTTCCATTTCTTAGTTTTTGGATCTTTTCCAATAACTTTAAAATCAAGCATCTCCCCTTCTTTACAAACATCTTCCATTTTAGCTACTTTCTCCCAAGAGAATTCAGAAATATGAATCAAGCCATCTGTTCCTGGAAGTATTTCTACGAAGCAACCGAAGTCCTTCACTGATTTAATTTTTCCATGATACGTAGCGCCATCTTCCACTAAAGGAGGAAATGCAATTAAGCGGATTCTTCGAATTGCCTCATTCATATCATCTGCATTGCTAGATAATATTTGAACACGCCCTTCAGTTGAAGGTAATTCCTCAATCGTAATAATTGTTTTCGTTTCTTTTTGAAGTCCCTGAATAATTTTTCCTCCAGGTCCGATAATAGCACCAATCATATCATTTGGAACAACAAACATTTCTACACGTGGAGTTTGAGGTTTCAACTCAGCTCTTGGCGCTGCCATTGTTTCCGTGATTTTTCCTAAAATATGAATACGACCAGCTTTTGCTTGCTCTAAGGCCTGAATAAGAACTTCGTATGGTAAACCATCTACTTTAATATCCATCTGACAAGCAGTAATTCCTTTCGCAGTTCCTGTAACTTTGAAATCCATATCACCTAAATGATCTTCATCCCCTAAGATGTCAGAAAGAATAGCAAATTTACCCTCATCAGCAACTAAACCCATAGCAATTCCCGAAACAGGCGCCTTGATTTGAATTCCGCCATCCATTAATGCTAATGTTCCTGCACAAACAGTTGCCATAGAAGAAGAACCATTGGATTCTAGAATATCAGAAACAATTCTTATCGTGTAAGGATTATCCTCTGGTAGAACTGGCTTAAGCGCTCTTAGTGCCAAGTTTCCATGACCAATTTCTCTTCGAGAAGTTCCACGCAAAGGCTTCGCTTCACCTGTAGAAAATGGAGGGAAATTATAATGTAACATAAAACGTTCAGTTCCTTTAAATGTCGCGCCGTCAATTAATTGCTCATCCATTTTACCACCAAGGGTTAATGTTGTTAATGATTGCGTTTCACCTCTTGTAAATACTGCAGAACCGTGAACCATTGGTAAATAATCAACTTCAGCCCAGATAGGACGAATTTCATCAAATTGACGACCATCCAGACGCTTGCGATCATTTAACATTACCCAGCGAACTGCTTTCTTTTTAACTTCAGAAAAGTAGGGAGAAATAAATTTCCCGACTTCCGCTAATTCTTCATCAGAATAACTTGCTTTAACTTCCGCTTTGATTTCATCAAACAATTCTGTTCGTTTTGCTTTATTTTCTAAGCCCATTCGAGCTACATCCTTGCATTTTTCCATGGCTAATTCATAAACTCTGGCTTTAACCACTTCGTCGTGAGATTCATGCGAATATGTGCGCTTTGGTTGAGAACTTGGAATTTCAGCAGCTAGATCTAATTGAAATTGACACTGCTCTTTAATAGCAACGTGAGCAATTTTGAAAACCTCGATTAATTCATCTTCAGAAATCTCTTGCATTTCACCTTCCAACATGTTGATGTCCTTCATTGTTCCTGCAATCACAATATCGATATCAGAAGCAGCCATTTCAGCCATAGTTGGATTTAAAATATATTCACCATCAACTCGGCCAACACGAACTTCTGACATTGGACCATTAAATGGAATATCAGAAACAGCAATTGCAGCTGATGCAGCAAAACCACACAAAGCGTCAGGATTATGAATGCCGTCATATGACATCAATTGAATCATTAATTGAACCTCAGCATGATAATCATCTGGAAATAAAGGTCTTAATGCACGATCGACTAAACGCATTACTAAAATCTCCGTTTCAGATGGTCTAGCTTCACGTCTAAAAAATCCTCCTGGAAATCTACCAGCCGCCGAATATTTTTCTCGGTAATCAACTGTTAATGGTAAAAAATCTACTCCTTCTTTCGCATCTTGGGAAGATACAATAGTTGCTAATAGCATTGTATCACCCATTCTAACAACCACAGATCCATCTGCTTGTTTTGCCAATTTGCCTGTCTCCACTGAGATTTCTTTCCCACCAGTAATGATTGACCTTTTAATTCCTAAATTCATACTTCTTTTTATTTATATTATATTATTAAATTCTATCTTCTTTTAAACAAAAAAGGGACAGTCGAACTGAATCGAATGTCCCCCCAATCAATAAATTT
>JBIKOE010000059.1:0-10155 GCA_044358215.1 Crocinitomicaceae bacterium | reverse complement strand
ATTTTTAAAAAGATGTTTCTTCACTTATTATCTCAACGAACCGAAGTTAATGAAGAGAGTAAAAAAGGCTTACAAGTTGAATTAGCAAGTCTCAATAAAAAACTTGAAAATGCAGAAGAAAGATTTGTAAATAACGAAATTGACCAAGCCTTGTATGTGAAATTCAGAGATAAATTTCGAGTAAAAATTCACCAAATAGAGCTAGAATTAGACAACAGTCAAAATCAGTTATCGAACCTTGAAATCGCGGTAGATAACTGCCTTAAAATAGCCATAGAACTACCGTCATTGTGGAGAAAAGCAAATTTTAGCCGTAAGCAAAGAATCCAAAATGCAGTCTTTCCAGAGGGGATTTATTATAATCGAAAAAATGACGATTATCGAACCACAAGAATAAATTTACTTTTTTCCGCAATCCCTTATTTAACGGGACTTGTAGAGGGATATAAAAATGGGGATTTCGACTTTTTAGCCAAAATCCCCACTTGGGTGGTCCCACTTGGAATCGAACCAAGCACCTACTGATTATGAGTCAGTTGCTCTAACCGAATGAGCTATAGGACCTTTAACAAGCGCAAAAATAATCATTTCAAGCAATTTGAAAGAATTTCTCTAAGAAATTTGTTTTTCAACACGCAGTAACGTCATCCACAGCATGCCAAATAAAATTGTTGCAAAAACCAAATGAGAGATTTGTACAATACCGGGCATGTCAACATAAGCCAATAAAACGCCACTTATTAACTCAACTGCTAAAATAATATAGGCATTTCTAAGAATAAGAAATTTTTGGTTTTTATGGTTTTTCCAAGCTATAAAAGTCAGCATGATAAGAACTAGCCACGAAAAACTTCGGTGAATATAAAAAGGCAAACCCAGCTTATCTGTCCAAGTACTTTTATCAAATCCCTGCTTAGTTAGTGCATCGATTGATTCGCGTACTTGAGTACCCAAAAACATTTGATAGAAGGTAATTAAAAATACAGTTAGTACTAAAGTCCACATCAACTTATTCATTGGGAAAGTCTTTTGCTGCGATGGGCTGACTATGCGAACAATGTAAATTTGAATCGCTATAATTACAAGGGCTAAAAGTAAATGAACTGTAATGGTCCACGGCACTAGGTTTGTTGCAACAACAATGGAACCAAACCAAGCTTCAATGGCAATTAAAATTAAATTCAAAGCTGAGAAATATATCAGTTTACTTTTTCTGTAATAAAACAAAAACCAAAAAAAGCCAAGAAGCAACATATTTCCGGCTAAAAATCCAAGTAAGCGATTGAGGTATTCTACCCAGGTTTTATTCGCATTAAAAGATTCTTCTAAATAAACACTTGGATCATTTTTTATTTTGGTGGCGGTACTTTCGAAACCAAGAACACTTAAAAAGCTACAAAATTTCTCGACTTTTTTCTGGCGTTGAACTAAATAAACTTCCCGGTAGTTACTAGGTAAACTTGTAATTTCAGTCGGCGGCACCCATTTCCCAAAACATTTTGGCCAATCAGGGCAGCCCATTCCACTTCCTGTAACTCGCACAAAACTTCCTGCAACTACAACAAGGTAAATTAGAACTAAAGAAAACCAATTGAAACGGATAAATAATTTGGAGAAAAGCATGTGCAAATTTACACATATTTTTTTTTCTCTAAGACTAAAAATTTAGCCTAACTTTAACATCTAAATAAATTAAATTAACACTTTAATATGAGATTTCATGCAATAAATAGACTAAAAAATTCTTGTTTAATCCTTTTAGGAGGCTTGCTTCTTTCTTTGTTTTCATTTAAGACTACCGCACAATCTTTTAACAATGATGGAGACGCTCTCTTTGGCTCTTCTGCCATTCACAATGTCTATTTTAATTTTTATCACACTTCCTTTTATGATTCTCTTACAGCATCAAAAATAAGCGATGAATATTATACCTGTAATTTGATTGTTATTTCTGGCAGAATTGTGAATGTTGTACTATAGTTGTTGGTCAGTATTTTGTCAGATTACCCTTTGAATAATTGATTGAGTAGTCCTAATTAAATAGGTTGACTTTTTTTTGAGAACTATTTAAATTTAAGTTTATAATTTTCAGAGATACTTAAAAATTATTTTTATTTAGATTTTTTTCAACAATAAATATATAATAATGCACATATTGTATAGAACAAACGTATTATTATTCTAACTTTGTGAAATTGGAGATAAAAGCTTCAATAAAAAAGAAATATTAATTTTAAAAAATTAAAATTTATGCGCTTAGTTTCAATTACTGCTTATGCTTTTGCAGCTTTATTTTTCACAGCTTGTTCATCTGACAATAAAGAGGAAGCAAATCAACCTATTGTGTTTTTAAACGATGCTGAAATCAGTGACTGGATATGTTCTACTTCTTTAAGAGAAAACCCGATTACTCACTCAGGTAAGTTTGTTTCGGTTATTGATGGAATTAATCTGTTTAGCCTAGGCCTGTCAAAACAAATAAAAAAAATTAGTAAACAACCTATAGATTCTGTGCTGTTTAGCTATTGGGTATATTTAAAAAGTGATAATGCAAATGCTGTTTCTGTGATAAGTACCGAAAATGCTCAAGGAAAAATTTTTCATTGGGAAGGACTGTCATTAAGAACACAGGCAAATAAATTAAACAAATGGATTCAAGTCAAGGAAAAATTTAAATTACCCTCAAACACGGATAAAAATAATATCATCAAACTTTACGTTTTCAATAAATCGACTGAAGAAATACTATTGGATGACTTTAAGGTTGAGTTTAAATAAAAATTTGAAATTAAATTTTAGTCTAGTTTATTGATCAAACTAATTTTTAAAGGACTTCGAGTTTAAAACCCTTATAAAATATAGTTAAAAATTTACAATATTCCTTTAAATAAACACTTGTATCATTTTTTATTTTGGTAGCGGGACTTTCGAAACCAAGAACACTTAAAAAGCGGCAAAATTTCTGTACTTTTTTCTGGCCTTACACTAAACAAACATCCCGGTAATTACTCCGTAAACTTGTTATTTCTGTTGGTGGAACCCATTTCCCAAAACATTTTAGCCAATCAGGGCAGCCCATTCCACTTCCTGTAACTCTAACAAAACTCCCTGCAACTACAACAAGGTAAATAAGTACTAAAGAAACCCAATTGAAACGGATAAATAATTTGGAGAAAAGCATATGTAAATTTAAGTATATTTTAACCAATAGATTTAAAAAATTATAAGCATTTATGATTGCTTTTTTTGATTAAAAATCAAAATCGTATCTTTGTTACTTAATTAGAAAGATGACTTTAAATCCTCTCACGGCTATTTCTCCTATTGACGGACGCTATCACGCGAAAACAAAAAAATTAGCTGACTATTTCTCTGAATTTGGACTTATTCGCTACCGCGTGCAAATCGAAATAGAATATTTCATTGCCTTAAGTCAAACGAAGATTCCTATTTTTAAAAGCTTTCCAGTGAATAAATTAGCTGATTTAAGAGCGATTTATCTGAATTTCACAGAGGAAGATGCAAATTGGATTAAAAACTCAGAGAAAATAACAAACCACGATGTTAAAGCCGTGGAATATTTCTTGAAAGATAAAATGAATTCCCTTGGACTTGCATCCTTTCTTGAATATATTCATTTTGGATTGACATCACAAGACATTAACAATACAGCAATTCCTTTATCTTTAAAAGAAGGCATTCAAAAGATTTATTTGCCGCAGATTCATGATTTGATAGCTATTTTAAATCGCTACAAGCAAGAATGGAAAAACATTCCAATGTTGGCAAAAACACATGGGCAAGCAGCAACACCAACTCGCTTAGGAAAAGAAATTCAAGTTTTTAGTGAGCGCATAGAAAATCAATTAAAACAACTAGAGCAAATATCCTATTCCGCAAAATTTGGAGGAGCTACAGGTAATTTTAATGCTCACTTTGTTGCTTTCCCAGAAATTGACTGGGTACTTTTTGCAAATAATTTTGTAAATTCAACACTTGGCCTTTCAAGAAGTCAAACCACAACACAGATTGAGCATTACGATAATCTTGCAGCACTTTTTGATTGTTTAAAGCGTATAAACACAATTATTTTAGATTTAAACCGTGATATGTGGACCTATATTTCCATGGATTATTTCAAGCAAAAATTGAAAGATGGCGAAATTGGATCTTCTGCTATGCCGCACAAAGTAAATCCAATTGACTTTGAAAATTCTGAGGGGAATATCGGTATTGCAAATGCAGTATTCGAACACCTATCATCAAAATTACCCGTTTCTCGTTTACAGAGAGATTTAACTGATTCTACCGTTCTCCGAAATATTGGCGTTCCACTTGGACATACAGTCATTGCCTTAGAATCCTGCATCAATGGATTGAATAAATTAGTAATCAATGAAGTCAAAATAGTCGAAGATTTAGAAAATAATTGGGCGGTTGTTGCAGAAGCCATTCAAACAATTCTAAGAAGAGAAGGATTTGAAAAACCGTATGAAGCGCTTAAAGGATTAACACGCATCAACGAAAAAGTAAGCAAAGAATCCGTTCATGCTTTTATCGATGCTCTTCCTGTTGAAGAAAAAATAAAACTTGAACTAAAACTAATTAGCCCTAACAATTACTTGGGAATCCAACTTGTAAAATAAATGAAAAAAGCGCTTATCTTTTTAATTTTTATTGCCTCTATTTCTAAATTTTATAGTCAGGAAATATCCATAATTTGGAGTGAACTACAAAAAAATACGGGTTCATTAATGGATATTTTACCAAAAACTAGTAGAGATTTTGTTGCGCTACGTTGGTCAGGTGGAAATACTTTTGGATCCTATAAATTTAACAACTACGAGAATTTAACTTTTCTTGAAGAAAAAAAAGTAAAACTAAAGACACAATCTGGAATTGGTACCTTCGAAGGAAGCTTCTTTTTTGGAAATAAAACTTGTGTTTTTCTTTCTGATTTCGCAAGCAAAAGGATGATGATTTTTCTTCAAAAATACGACGAGTACTTAGAACCAGAAGATGAGCCAATCTTAATGGCAGATTACGAGAACAAGAAATTTAATGCACAACCAAATTTTCAAATTATAACCTCAAGCAACAATAAGTTTATTTCTATTTTTTGGCAAATACCCGGTAAATCTTCAAATAGCGATGCGTATGGCTACAAAATATTTGACCTAAATTTTAACGAGGTTCAGACTGGAGAATATGTAATTCCTTTCGATGGCAACCTGACAATTATATCAAATTATCATCTTACAAACAATGGAGAATGTTTGATAAGCTTGATGGAATACATTAAACCAGTAGATCGTTTATTTGCAAATAACAATGAGAATTTTAAAGCTTTACATGTATATAAATTAAAAAATAATGTTCTGAAGGAATTTTCTTTAGAATTAGATGGCTTAAGAATTGATGATATGCAACTTGGCTCAAATGATAGTTCTTCCTACAGCCTTATTGGAATTTATGCAAAAGGGAATTCCAATAAATCTCTTGGAATATTTTCACTACTAATTGATGCTCAAAAAGACAGTCTAAGTTCCTCAGCATTTATTCCATTAACTAGCGTCTCGGCAAATGATAAATGGACAGATAACGATGAAAATAACAGACAAAGTTTAGGGAGAATGATAAATTCTTACAGCCCAGACATTTATACCTATAAACTTAGAGATATTTTTACCTTAAATGATGGCTCAATTCTCGGTTCTGTAGAACAGTATTATATGTATCGAAGAGTAAGTCAAGATTTCAGAACTGGGGTTTCATCTTCTATAAATTACTACTATTATGATGATATAATTGCATTTAAAATAAATGAAAAAAGCACTTTAAATTGGGAAAAACGCATTAAAAAATCCCAAGTTTCTATAAACGATCAAGGGGCTTACAGTTCCTATAGCTCTTTTTATACAGATTCTTCTTTTTGTTTTATTTTCAATGATAATTCTACTAATTATGATGAGTTTGGAAGCTTTACAAAAGAAAATTCAAAACTACAAAGCAATAATTTTTCTCGGCAGAGAAATACCTCAGTAATTTGTCAGATCAATAAAATAGATGGAGTGTATTCCAGAAAAATCCTTCTAGATAAAAAGGAATTAAATGCACTAATTGTTCCTAAAGCATTTAAACTTGATCTCGTTAATCAAGAATTATTACTCTATGCAATTCAAGGATTTAAAGAGAAATTTGGGATTTTAAAATTAAATCTGAAATGAAAAATTTCTACTGCTTAATTTTTCTTGTTGGGCTATTAATGTCTTGTGATCAAAAGCCTAGTTCCATAGAAACAAGTACAGAAAAACTAGCTGACTCAACATTTGATGATCATAGTTATTCAAATCTTCGAGAAATTCATACAACACACCTCGACTTAGAACTTGAAGTAAATTTTGAGAATAAGACAATTTATGGTATTGCAAGGCATACGATGAACAATAACAATTCAGATACTGCAATCTTTGATATCAATGGACTTTTAATTCAAAAGGTCACGCTGGGAACTAAAAACCACGAAAAAGAAACAGATTTCGTAATTGGAAATATGGATAAAGATTCCATTTTAGGCCAACCTTTACTCGTGACTACTAAAAATAAGACACAACAGATTAACATCTATTATCAAACTACAGAAAATTCTGCAGCACTTGATTGGCTAGATTCTAATTTAACATCCTCCAAAACAA
This sequence comes from Crocinitomicaceae bacterium, assembly GCA_044358215.1. Lineage (GTDB taxonomy): Bacteria > Bacteroidota > Bacteroidia > Flavobacteriales_D > Crocinitomicaceae > UBA952. The sequence goes on along the minus strand of JBIKOE010000059.1, from coordinate 3,460 downwards.
AGCCATTTTTATATACTCAAGGACAGGCAATACTAACGAGAACATGGATTCCTATTCAAGATTCTCCATCAAACAGAATAACGTATTCAGCAAAAGTAACTGTTCCTGATGATTTAATGGCTGTTATGAGTGCTAAAAATAAAAGAGAGAAAAGCAGTGATGGAAATTATTTCTTTGAAATGAAAAAACCAATTCCATCTTATTTAATTGCGCTAGCAGTTGGTGATTTAAGTTATCAATCCTTAGGTCCAAATACAGGATTTTATTGCGAACCAGAATTGGCAAAGGCCTGTTTGTTCGAGTTTCAAGATTTGCCAAAAATGATGCAAGCTGCAGAAAAAATATACGGTAAATACCAATGGGATCAATACGATTTACTAGTTCTGCCCTACTCTTTTCCTTTCGGAGGAATGGAAAATCCAATGTTAACCTTTGTTAATCCAACAATTATAACAGGAGATAGAAGTTTAACATCTGTTGTAGCGCATGAATTAGCACATTCGTGGTCTGGAAATTTAGTTACTAATCGTACTTGGAATGACTTTTGGTTAAACGAGGGTTTTACAGTATATTTTGAACAAAGAATCATGGAAGAACTTTATGGTAAAGACGTGTCCGACATTCTCGCTGCAGTTGAATTCTATGAATTACAAGATGAATTAAAAACAATAGCCAATTCTAAATATCCTGAAGACAGTCGCTTGTTTCTAGATTTAAAAAATCGAAATCCAGACGATGGAATGACAGATATTGCATATGTAAAAGGTGCCTTCTTCCTAAAAACATTAGAGCAAAAAGTTGGACGCAAAAAATTTGATGTTTTTATTCAATCCTATTTTGAAAAACATGCATTTAAAACAATAAATTCTGAGGATTTTATTGGTTATTTAGATGAAAATCTTTTGTCGAATGAAGAAGTTAAATTCAATCATTTAGACTGGATTTATAATGAAGGTTTGCCAAAAAACTGTCTTCAAATACATTCTACTCGCTTGGATAAAATGAAAGTCTTAGCAAATGATTTCACTCGAGGTAAAGCTATATTTAAAACTAAAGTAAGTTATCAAAAAATTCGAATTAAGGGGAAAATGCGTAAAAAGAAAATGATAGAACGCTTAAAAAGAGAAGACCATATTGTACAAGAATGGCAGACTTTTATTCGGGCGCTACCTAAAAGTATTTCAAAAGAAAAACTTAAGGATATTGATGTTCACTTAGGATTTAAAAATTGTGGTAATTCTGAAATAATGACTGAATGGTTTACCTTGGCTTTAGAAAATAACTATACCGAGCTAAATAGCAATATAGAACGATTTCTCAAAAAAGTAGGGAGAAGGAAATACTTAGTTCCAATCTATAAAGCAATGAATAAAGTAAATCCTAAATTAGCAAAGCAGATTTTTGACAATTCAAAAAATCAATACCACGCAGTTTCTCGAAATTCAATAGAAGAATTGCTTGCCAAATAAAATTAATTGGCCATTTCACTCATAAAGCGAATACGAATCAAACGTAATTCCTCTTCTGTATAAACACCGTCAAATTCTTTGTAAGCCGCCTCTATATCATCTGTTTCCGACTCCGTAAAATACTCAAAAACTTCGTTTTGATCAGTGCTCTCCAATAAAGTGTTAATGTAATAATTTATATTTACACGAGTTCCAGAATTAACAATTGACTCAATTTCATCAAGTAATTCACCAAAACTTTTTCCTTGAGAATCTGCAATATCCTCTAGCGGTAGCTTTCGATCAATATTTTGAATTAATTGTACCTTAAGAACTGATTTATTAACAAGAGTTTTTACAACCATGTCTTGCGGTCGTTCAATTTCATTGTCTTCAACATAATTGGCAATTAAGGCAACAAAAGGTTCACCATAACGCTGGGCTTTTCCTGTTCCAACACCTTGTATATTTGTCAGCTCCTCGACTGTAATTGGATACTGAAAACACATATCTTTTAGTGAAGGCTCTTGAAAGATAACAAATGGGGGAATTCCCTTCTCCTTTGATAGCGATTTACGCATATCAACAAGTAAAGAATATAGAGTTTCATCAAAGGCTCCTCCTTTCCCTCCCATTTCAATAACAGAATCATCGTCATCAGTATTTGAAAAATCATGCTGCTTTATTAATTGAAAGGATTTTGGATTTTTAATGAATTCTTTTCCTTGGTCTGTCAATTTCAGCGTGCCAAATGTATCGATTTCCTTGCTTGCAAGTCCCCCAACACAAACTTGTCTAATTACGGCATTCCAAAAATGCTCATCTTTCTCTTTCCCAATTCCAAAGCTTGGAAATAAATCGTGTTTATATTGCTTAATATCTGCAGTAAGATGGCCGGATAAAAAAGCACAATAATGTTTTGCTTTCTGTGTCTCTTCAAGTAAAGAAATAGCATTTAAAAGCATTAATACAAATGTCTGTCCCTCTGTCCGTTCTCGTGGATTTTTACAATTATCACAATTTTTGTTACAGCCTTCTTCATCGAAATATTCGCCAAAATAATGCAAGATAAATTTTCTCCTACATACTGATGTTTCAGAATATGAAACAATTTCATTCAAAAGCTGCCTGCCAATTTCCTGCTCTGCAGCGAGTTTTCCTTGAAGGAATTTCTCTAGTTTCTCAATGTCTTTATAGCTATAAAAAGCCAAGCATTCTCCTTCTCCTCCGTCTCTTCCTGCACGACCAGTTTCTTGGTAATAACTTTCTAATGATTTTGGAATATCGTGGTGGATAACAAAACGAACATCGGGTTTATCAATTCCCATTCCAAAGGCAATCGTTGCAACAATCACCTCAATATCTTCCATAAGGAACATATCTTGATGTTTCCCACGTGTATGAGCATCTAAACCCGCGTGATAGGGCAAGGCATTGATTCCATTGACCTGAAGTAACTCAGCGATTTCCTCTACTTTTTTTCTGCTTAGGCAATAAATAATTCCACTTTTACCTTTGTGCTTGCGTATGAATTTTATTATTTCTTTCTCAACCTCTCGCTTAGGTCGAATTTCATAGAATAAATTATCACGATTGAAAGAAGATTTAAATACATCTGCATCCAACATGTTCAAGTTCTTCTGAATATCATATTGAACTTTTGGCGTAGCAGTTGCTGTTAAAGCAATTATTGGAACATTTGATATTTTTTCAAAAATTTCTCTTAATCTTCTGTATTCTGGTCGGAAATCATGGCCCCATTCAGAAATACAGTGCGCTTCATCTATCGCGAAAAAAGAAACGTTGACAGATGTTAAAAATTCAATGTTTTCTTTCTTTGTTAGTGATTCTGGTGCGACATAAAGCATTTTTGTCTTGCCATTTGTAATATCTAATCGAACTTGTTGGAGTTCTGATTTTGATAGCGATGAATTCATGAAATGCGCTATACTTTCTTCATCACTTACATTTCGGATAGCATCTACTTGATTTTTCATCAAGGCAATTAAAGG
>JBIKOE010000058.1:0-10260 GCA_044358215.1 Crocinitomicaceae bacterium | reverse complement strand
TAAACAGGGGTCGATTATTACAATTGTATTTTTTAAATACTCCTTATTTTTAGATACTAATAAATAGGCCGTTTGCATAGCAGCTTCAGTTCCTGAACTTTCATTTCCATGAACATTATAACTTAGCCAAACAATTGATACTTTTTCAGAAACATCGTTGTTTAAATGCGCTAAACGAATAGCCTCTAGTCTATTAATATTTTCCTCAGAACCAATAAATGCCAAAAGCAAATCACGTTTTTCATATGTTTCACCATATTTTTCAACTTTGATATTTTGAGGAAATGCTGCTTGCAAAGCTGAAAAATAATCGACAACACGATAGTGCCTTGTAAATTGCTGACCAATAGAATATCCTAAAAAAGTTTTAGGAGTAAAATTAGTTTGCGAAAATAGAAGTTGTGATTGAGCAATAAAAAAAAGTATAAGTAAAGAATTTCTCATTTTTTGTTTTGTAAATTTACCATCCGAAATTACTCAAAATAGTTAGCTAAAAAAAATTTACTTTTGAATCCACAAATTTACACTTCATGATAAATTACAATCCTAAAAGTTGGCTTAGCCTAATTTTTTCTTTGAATAAAAGTGATACAATTCGAATTCTTTGGAAGCAATTACTTTTTATTTCTTTGCTTGCAACTATAATTATTTCCTTGTTACATCTACTTTCAGTCGAAGATCAAGATTTATTAAGCAGCTACACCAAAGAATTAACGGCTATCTATTCTTTAATCGGATTTGTAATGTCTTTACTACTACTTTTTCGAACAAATGGTGCCTACGATCGATGGTGGGAAGGAAGAAAGCTTTGGGGTGCTATCGTTAATGACTGCCGAAGCGCCTTCTTAAAAATTTCATGCCGAATAAGCAGCAAAGAAGATAAAACGGAATTAGCTGAATTATTTAGACTTTATATTCACAATGCAAAAAATAATTTAAGAGCTAACAAGAAGAATTTAGTATTTGAGAAGTATGAAGATTCAACCAAAGACAACAGTCCAGTGCAAGTCATGAAATTAATTTACACTAAATTAAAGGAATTAGAAAAAAAGGGGGATTTAAATCAAGGAGATTTGATTCAAATAGATGTCAATTTAAACGGATTAATAGCTTCGTTGGGAGGTTGTCAGCGAATTAAAAACACACCAATTCCTTATTCTTATAGCTTGTTTATTAAAAAATTTATTTTTTTATATGTAATTACGCTTCCAATTGTTTTCTATCATTTTGACTATTGGGCCGTTCTTATTACCACCTTTGTTTTTTATGCATTAGTTAGTATGGAAGTCCTAGCAGAAGAAATTGAAGATCCTTTCGGATACGATGATAACGACCTTCCAATTGACCAAATATGTCAGATAATTGAAAATGACATTAAAAACATTTTAGAAAAATAAATAGGATTACTCATTATAAAATTTGATATACAGGCATTTTTATTTTACTAGAAAAAAGCTATTCATTTCCGATATGCACTATTGCATCCCCTTTGTACACAACTGGAGATTCATTAACACAAATAATATAACCCGATAAATTGGCAATGACTTTTCGCTCTGCTTTTCCAAAAGGATCCGTCACATGTCCAATCAATTGCCCTTTCTGTACATGAACTCCATTATTAATGAAAATATGGAACATCCCTGAAATAGGAGACCTTAACCACTTAGACTTGGAAAGTAAAATAGGCATTCGATCTTTTGAAATATCGTACTTATAATTTCGCATACCAAGAGAAGATATAATCTTTTTGGCTCCATTTAATCCTTCTTCAATAATATTTTCTTCTATATCATTAGACTTTCCTCCTTCAAATAGAAGAATTTTATTCTGCTTTTTTGAAACTGACTCGCGTAAGGTTTTTGCAATTAAATTAGAGTGCAGAATGAAAGGTGGATTAAAAACCTTTGCTAATTCTTTACTCGTCTCATCAGAAAAAACACAGCGAATTTGCGGAAAATTATTTCGTTGACTTGCACCTGTATGAAAATCGATAATATAATCGCAATGTGGAGCAATTTCTTTCATGAAATGGTAGGCAAATTGAGCTGCCAAAGACCCCTTAGAAGAGCCAGGAAAACTTCGATTTAAGTCGCGACCATCGGGTAATTCACGCCTAACATTTAGAAAACCAAAAATATTAAAAACTGGCAAGCAAATAATTGTTCCTTTTGTAGGAATATTTAATTTTTTATAAATAAATCTTCGTACAATTTCAATCCCATTAATCTCATCTCCATGCATTCCCGCCATTAATAAGACAGTCGGTCCATCTTCTTTTGCTCTATTTACAATAACAGGAACAAGTATTGGAGTTCGCGTGTGTAATTTTGCAACATCTAAATTCAGCTGATACGATTTTCCAGGTCTAATTTCCTCACCAAGAATAATTAATGAAGTTGCTTTCTTTTTAGCGATTGACATTTCTCTCAATATATTGAATTATTTTGGATGCAATATCTGTTTTAGTTGTTTTCTCAATTCCCTGTAAGCCCGGAGAAGAATTAACTTCCAATACTAAAGGTCCACGAGCAGATTGAAGTAAATCAACTCCTGCAATTCCTAAACCAACAGCTTTAGCCGCTAAAACAGCTGTGTATTTTTCCTCAGTTGACAACTCAATTATTGACGAAGTTCCTCCTCGGTGAAGATTTGATCGAAACTCCCCAGGTTTTCCTTGTCTTCGCATTGCTCCAACAACTTCTCCGTCAACAACAAAAGCACGAATATCAGCTCCCTTTGCTTCACGAATAAATTCTTGAACGATTACTCGTGCTTTTAAGCCATTAAATGCTTCTAAAACTGATTGAGCAGCGTTCATGTTTTCAGCTAGAACAACACCTAAACCTTGTGTTCCTTCCAATAATTTTAATACAACAGGTGCTCCACCTGCTGAATCCACAACATGTTTAACATCTTTAGAATAATTTGTAAAAACTGTTTTTGGAAGACCAATTCCTTCTTTAGATAAAACCTGAAGACAGCGCAGTTTATCCCTAGAATGTATAATACCACGAGAATTAACGGCAGTAAAGACATTCATCATTTCAAATTGCCGAACAACAGCCGTACCAAAAAAAGTAACAGAAGCACCAATTCTTGGAATTACAGCATCATAGCCAACTAGATATTTATTGTCATAATACAAAGCTGGACCTTTCTGTTCTATTTCTATATTGCACTTTAAATGATCTATAACGTGTGCGACATGACCATGACCTTCAGCAGCCTCAACCAATCTTTTTGTTGAATATAAATTTGGATTTCTAGATAAAATTGCAATTTTCATTTTATTTTTTTGGATAAGTATATTTTTTGCTTGTTTCAACGATGAAATGCTTGTTTAATAATTTTCTTCCAATTAAAATTGGAAATCGCATGTCTTTCCTTTCTGTTAGAGAAAATTCAGTTTGAATTAACAGTCCAGCAATAAAAATCTGGCCAAAAATAAAATAGCGACTTTGAACAACTCCTGTAGAACTTTTTACATTTCGAATACGAAAATCATCAAAAAATAAGTGTTCAGGGTTAAATCCCGAATGCTTATCATCTAAAAAAACAACTTCTAAACGCCCATTATTTTCTTTGCAATAAGAAACATGAATACTAGAAGTATAAGCGCCAGTATCTATTTTAACTTGAACATTTTCCAAACTAAAATCTGGCAATCGAGCAGTTTCTCTTCTTCCAATAAGAATTTTTTCTTTCTTCTCAAGCATTGAACAAAGTTAAAGCATAATTCATAAAATACTGCACAGACAGCTATTTTTCAAAATAAATAGATACTCTTCATCGTTAGATTAATAACTTTGCCCAAATGAACTATTTTTACTTGCTTTTATTTTGTTCTTTAAGTACTTATTCATTAGCGCAAGGTATTCGTGTGGAAGGAAAATGTGAGGGTAAAAACAATGTGCCACTTGAAAATGTATTGGTTAAAACAAAAGAAACTATAGTTCAATCGACTTTTACAGATTCATTGGGTTCCTATTTCTTTTTGATAAATAATGTAGACACATTAGATTTAGTTTATTCAATTGGAGAATTTAAAGAAACGCGTCGTATCCTTTTAAAATTAGAAAAAACAGTCCAAATAGAAACGATTTACTTTCCAATTCTTCAACAAGTTGGTGTTTCAATAATCAAAACAAAACAAACCCCATTTGAAATTGAAAAAATGCCAACGATTGATGCGCAGAAGATAACTGGAAGTGTGGAAAGAACTTTGTCACTAACGACTGCTGCAACATCAAATAACGAGCTAACTACAAATTATAATGTTCGTGGAGGTAATTATGATGAAAATTTAGTTTACGTAAATGGATTTCAAGTATTTCGTCCATTTCTAACAAGAAGTGGACAGCAAGAAGGCATGAGTTTTATTCATTCAGCATTGGTAGAAGATGTTCGTTTTTCAGCTGGTGGTTTTGACGCACAATATGGTGATCGCTTAAGTTCTGTATTAGACATTACCTACAAAACTCCACAAAAATTTAAAACTTCTGGATTACTATCCCTTTTAGGAGTAGAATCACACCTTGAACAGGAAGTAAATCATCGATTTAATTATCTCGTCGGCGCACGCTATCGTTCAAATGGTTATTTTTTAAATTCTTTACCTACAAAAGGTGCCTATAATCCTGTCTTTATGGATGCGCAATTTCTCTGCAATTATAATATCAATGAAAACTTAATCTTTTCAGTACTTGGTCATTATTCCTCGAATAATTTTCGTTTTACTCCCCAAACCTCAGAAACAGATTTTGGAACAGCAAATGAAGCCTATTCATTTAGAATTTATTTTGATGGGCAAGAACAAACTAGGTTCCAAACAATGATGGCAGGAGCTGCTCTAAAATGGCAGGCAAGTCCAAAGACAAAACTAGATTTTTATACTTCTATTTTTAATTCCGACGAAAGAGAATATTTTGATATTCAAGGTCAATATTACATCAACCTCTTAGAAACCGATCCATCTCAAGAAGCTTATGGAGATTCAATTGCAGTTTTGGGAATTGGCACTTTTTTAAACCATGCAAGAAATAGATTAAATGCAACTATTCTGAGTGTTTACCATACCGGAGAACATAAACTCTTTGCAGGATTCAAAAATAATGAACGCACTAGTTATTTGAGTAGCTTACTGAAATGGGGAACACAATTTCAAAAAGATGTTTTTAATGACGTTTTAAGTGAATGGAAAATGGTAGACTCTGCTGGTTATAGCTTACCACAAACAAATTCATCAGAAGTTGAATTGTTTGAGACTATAAAAGGAAAATTACAACTGCAGACATACAGAATTACGGGATTTGCACAACTTAATACAACTTGGTCAAAAATAAAGAATAATAAACTTGTTGAAATTAGTAAAAAGGTAAAAGTTAATGGTTCGAAACAAGAACAATTATTTACAGAAATAATTCGTGAGACTTCAAGTAAGTTTGCTTTAGCACTTGGAATTCGAGCAGGTTATACGAGCATCAATCAAGAATTATTTTTTACACCTAGGATTTCTTGTACTTTTTTTCCAAATGCATACATGGTTAAAAACAATAAAATTGCTAGAAGAAATATAAGTTATCGTTTTGCAACAGGGCTTTATTATCAACCTCCATTTTACAGAGAATTTAGAACTTTTGATGGGAACTTAAACTTGAATGTTAAATCCCAAAAATCTTTGCATCTTGTTGCAGGAACTGATGTTTTCTTTAATATGTGGGGAAGAGAAGCACCATTTAAATTGACTTCTGAGATTTTCTATAAATATCTATGGGATGTTAATCCATATGAGATTGACAATGTAAGAACCCGCTATTTTGCTGAAAATAATGCTGTTGCATACGCTTATGGAATAGACGCTAATATTCATGGAGAATTTGTGGAAGGAATAGAAACTTTTTTTAAACTTGGACTTCTTTCAACTAAGGAGGATATAAAAAATGATTCATACAAAGAATATTATAATGCAGCAGGAGATAGAATTATATTTGGTTACAGCGAAGATCAAGAAATTATTGATAGTGCAACAATCTATCCTGGCTATGTTCCACGACCAACAGACCAGTTTTTCACATTTGGCGCTTTAGTACAAGATCAAATGCCAGGCCTTGAAAATTTTACTGTTCAAATGGGCATGCAATTTGGCTCTCGACTTCCGTATGGACCTCCTGATCATTCGCGTTACAAAGATACTTTGAGAATGAAATCCTATTTCAGAGTAGACATTGGGATGTCTTATGCTTTAATATCAAAAAAACAAAAAAAACAAAATTTCTGGAACAAGAATTTTTCTGAAGCAGAAATATCATTTGAAGTTTTTAACCTTTTGGGAATAAACAATGTTCTCTCTAAACAATGGATTCAAGACGTGGAAGGAAAATATTATTCCATTCCAAATTATTTAACTTCTAGAAGATATAATTTGAAATTTATCATCCGACTCTAAGCAACAGGTGCAAATAGAAATTTATTCGGAGAAACTAAATTAGTTTTTACTGCATACATTACAATTCCTGCAGTGTTCTTAACACCTAATTTTGCCATAATATTTTTTCGGTGAGTATTAACAGTATGCTTGCTTAAAAATAACTGAATAGCAATTTGTTCGTTCGTTAAACCTTCAGCAATCAAGATTATTATTTCATTTTCCCTTTCTGAAACAACAACAGCTTCACATGAAAAAGATTCAAAATCTAAGTCGTTTAAATCAATATTTGCGCGTTGAATACTTTCTAAAATCTGACCACAAAAAAATTTATTGCCATTTCCGGTTTCTTTCACTGCCATTAAAATCTCATTAACATCGCAGTCTTTTTTTATATAGCTACTTATTCCAGAACGGAGAGCGTCTACGAGTGTTTGAGGACTTTGTTCTGCAGTAATCGCGACAAAACGAATACGTTTATTTATACTTAAAACCTTTGGAATAATATCGATATTAAAACCACTTGAGGTATAATCTATTAAGACCAATGAAGTATCAAATGATTTAACTTGCGCAAGTAGTTCTTCCCCACTATGAGCTTCACTAACAATTGTAATAGATCGTTCAGTGGATAAAATTGCGCGTAAACCAATTCGAATTAAATCATTACTATCTGCAAGAATTAAATTCATCTTATTTAGAATAGTTTTAAACAAGGCAAATATACTACTGAAATTCGACCTAAGCAAGATAATAGAAAAAAAGGTGCTTCCTAAACAAGAGCAACAAATCTGTATATTTGCAAAAAAGTAATTGGTGAGATGAAGACAATAATTGGAACAACTATTCAAGAGGCCATTCACTTATTAAAATCTGGAGAATTAGTAGCTATTCCTACGGAAACTGTCTATGGACTTGCAGCAAACGGATGCAATACAGCAGCTGTCAAGAAAATTTATGAAGCAAAAAATCGACCGAATTCAAATCCCCTCATTCTTCATTTTGCAAGTAGTGAGAAAATTCATCCTTATGTGCTTGATTTCCCACAAGAGCTCTTAAATTTAGCCAATACATTTTGGCCAGGGCCCTTAACAATTCTTTTGAAGAAAAGTGAACTTGTGCCTAATGAAATAACAGCAAATCAAGAATTAGTAGCAGTTCGTGTTCCAAATCACCCCTTGTTAAATGCTATTCTCAGTGAATTAGATTTTCCACTTGCTGCACCTAGCGCAAACCTATACGGAATGGTAAGTCCAACAAAAGCTGAGCATGTATTGAAAGATTTAAATGGTAAGATACCGTATATTTTAGATGGTGGTTCCTGTGAAAATGGATTGGAATCAACAATTATTGGCCTACATGAAAAGAAAGTTGTTGTTTATCGCTTAGGAAGTATTTCTCTTGAGGATTTAAAAGTAGAACTTTCTTATATTCCAGAATTAAAAAATACGAGTGAAAAACAAGTTATAACAAGCGGAATGGTAGAACATCACTATGCGCCTAAAACCCCGTTTTTTTTCTTTGATGAAACTAGTATTTATTATTCAGAGAAAAATAATGGCTTCATATTTTTTAAAGATAAACATCCCTCTATCGATGATAATAATAAGATAATTTTAAGTAAATCCGGAGATTTAAAAGAAGCTGCAGCTAATTTATACGACGCTATTATAGAAATGGATAAGCGAGAATTTACGGCTCTATTTATTGAAAGATTACCTGACTTCGGACTTGGAAAAACGATGAACGACAGACTGAATCGTTCTACTCTAAAATTTAGGACGTAAAAAAAGCCTTCAAATGAAGGCTTCAAATATCTATCTATTTCTTGAAATTTTATTTCAAATGACGACCGTAACGGTTTTTAAATTTATCAATTCTACCTGCTGTATCGACAAATTGAGCAATTCCAGTAAAGAATGGATGTGACTTATGCGAAATATCTAATTTCACCAAAGGATATTCTTTTCCATCTTCCCAAGTAATAGTTTCTTTAGTAATCGAGCAAGAAGGGCAAACAAAAGAATAGTCGTTTGACATGTCTTTGAATACAACTAATCTATAGTCATCTGGATGTGTTTCTTTTTTCATTTTATTGTAATTACTGTTCGAAAATGGATTGCAAATTTACTTAAAAGTTTTTGAAATGCAATAATAATCTCTAATTAAATCCATTTCCTTAAATCATTTTAACATTTACTAGGTGATAAATAGAATAAATGGCTTGAAAAACACAAAAAGAAATCCCTATTTTTGAAGGATAATCTACCTATGAAATTAACCAGACCATATTCACTGCTTGAAATTAGCACTTTACTCTCTTGTAAATTTATTGGAGAAGAAAACCATGTTATTTCGGGTATAAATGAAATTCACATGGTTGAAATTGGCGATATTGTTTTCGTTGACCACCCAAAATATTATGAGAAAGCATTGCAATCTGATGCTACAACAATCATTATTGATAAAATTGTTCCTTGTCCACCGGGAAAAGCGCTATTGATAATGGAACAACCTTTCGATGGATTTAATTTTCTAACGAATTACTTTAGTCCAATCGAAGAACCAAAAGAAGATAACCAAGCTTTTATTCATCCAAGTGCCATTATTTACCCCAATGTATATATTGGTAATAAAGTAAAAATTGGAAAAAATTGCCGTATTTATTCTGGTGTAAGCCTAATGGACAAAACAGAAATTGGAGAGAATGTAATTATTGGAGCAAATACTGTTATTGGGCACAATGCTTTCTATTACAAGAAAAAAGCTGCTTCTTATGAACGAATGCATACCTGTGGCTTTGTCAAAATTGACTCAGATGTAGAAATAGGCGCTCTTTGCACAATCGATGCAGGTGTAACTGGAGTTACAACTATTGGAAAAGGAACTAAAATTGATAACCAAGTTCATATTGGTCACGATACAAAAGTCGGTGAAAATTGCCTCTTTGCCGCCGGAGTTGGAATAGCAGGTTGTGCAACAATAATGAACGATGTAATCTTATGGGGACAAGTTGGATGTGCTAGTAATGTTGTTGTTGGTCAAGCTGCAGTTGTTTTAGCGCAATCTGGAATTGCGAAAAGTTTGGAAGGTGGAAAAACATATTTTGGTTCACCATGCGCGGAAGCAAAAGAAAAATTTAGAGAAATGGTAGCACTTCGGCAATTACCGAAATTTATGAATGATCTTTAGTATGTCATTTATTAAAAGCTCAGATATTGAATATCAAATAGAATTGAAGGATGTAAAACTTCAAGCGTTACTTGAAATTACAAATGCAATCAATTCAAATTTACCAATCGAGCAATTATTAAATCTTTTTTCATTTATTTTAAAAGAACAATTAGGATTTAAGAAATTCATATTACTACATCACCAAGAAGAATGGAATTGCTTAGTAAAAACTGGATACAAAGGGAAAATAGAGCTAAAAGAAGTAGAAAAAGACTTTGAACGATTTAAGGAAATCACGCTTGTAGAATCATCAACAAATACAATTATAAAAGAGTTTCAAGCAATTGTCCCGGTATTTCACTTAAACAAAGCCCTCGCCTACTTACTAATTTCAAGTAGTTCGGTATCGCATGAATTGGAACCAAGTCATTTTTCTTTTACCCAAACGCTTGCAAATATTATTGCCGTAGCAATTGAAAATCAAAGATTAGTAAAGCAAAATATTATTAAAGAACGAATTTCAAAAGATTTAGAAGTTGCTTCTGAAATGCAGAAACTACTATTTCCATCAGAATTACCCTCTAATCGGAAAATGGATTTATCTGCACGTTATATTCCTCGTCACGCAATTGGTGGCGATTATTATGACTTTATTCCTT
>JBIKOE010000022.1:0-31262 GCA_044358215.1 Crocinitomicaceae bacterium | reverse complement strand
TTGCTTTAATTTCTAATAGATGAATATTAGGCTCAGTATTCGACATTGTTGTTACTGATTTAATAATTTGCTTAGAAGTCAAATTTGCTGTATTCACTTCTGCTGTAATTTGACTTGTTTCTCCTGGCTGAATTGGTTTTTGTGGTTTACTAGGAACCGTACAGCCACAAGAAGCTCTTACTTCACCAAAAACCAAAGGATAATCTCCTGTATTTCGAACTTTAAATGTTGCATGTATAATTTCTCCTTTCACAACTGTTCCAGCGTTAAAAACAGAATCGATTTCCATTGTTGTTTTCTGCCCTACTTCAAGTGGTTTATTCTCCGAACAACCAAAGAATACAAGACTTAAATTTAAAAGCGTATAAAAAATTATTTTCTGCATTTCTTGTTTTTTAACTTACTAAACCCCTACCTATTTTTTTAATCTTTTTTTCCTTTGTTAACTGTGAAATTGCCTTATCTAAAATCCCATTTATAAACAAATTACTCTTTGGAGTACTGTAAAATTTTGAAATCTCAATGTATTCATTCATAGTAACTTTTGTAGGAATACTCGAACATGTTTGCAATTCTACAAGTGCCATTTTAAGCAATAAGACATCCATTTTAGCAATACGATCCACCTCCCAATTTACGGCTAAAGTCTCAATTAGCTTCTCATTTTCGACGTCCATTTCAATTGTATTGCGGCACAAATTTAAAATAAACTCTTTTTCATCATCATCTTCTTTGTAAAGGGATAAAATTGAAATTTCTTTATCTGGAACTGCTGTTTTTAAAGTTTTTAATGCCATAGAACAACATAAATCGATATCATCCAGCCAATAAATACTCTTGTCTTCTATGTAATTGTGTAAAAATTCAGAATTTATGATTTCGTTTTTGAAAAGCGCTAAAGCGAACTTTTTATCTTCTTCAAAATCCTTCAATCCATTTTCCATGAACTCAAAATAAGTCTCACTGTCTTTAACTTGAAGAAACATTTTTCTGAAAATCTCTTGGTTTTCTGCACCCAACCAATTCACCTTTCGTGCTGAAGAAACCTTATTTAATTCCTTTGATTCTTCAATTTTTAAAACTAAGCTATTTTCTACCCATTTAAGATTAGGCAACAAATCGCTTTCATTTGGTCGCAATTTATTTTTTCTGTTTTCATTGTTTGTTTCAGCTGCTCGCTTTAGTTCAGGAATTGTTAGGAGTAAATAAAGGTACAAATCGTACATTCTTTCTACTGAAAGCAATAATTCATTCTGTGCTTTTACAACATCAATTTCTTTTGACTGAAAAAAAGCATAAAGAATTTGCAGTACCTTGATTCGTAAATGACGTCTGTTTAGCATTTTATTATAGGGGTAATTCTACTATTCTTTTAGCTTTGATCCTTTCTTCAGCTATTTTATTTGCTATTTGATATGTTGGAATAAGTTCTTCTTGCGATCGTTTTACAATATTCAAAATAGTCGTGTAAATTTCTGCTGCCTTTTGCTGAGCCCATTCCGCTGGAAGTCCTTTTACTTCTGAAAAACAATTTATTACTCCACCGGCATTGATTGCATAATCTGGAGCATAAATAATTCCTTTTTTCATTATTTCTAAGCCATGAACAGATTCCACTTTTAATTGATTATTTGCCGCTCCAGCAATAATTGAACATTTTAGTCTACTCAATGTATCATCATTAATCGTAGCGCCTAAAGCACAGGGCGCATAAATATCCATATCGAAATCATAAAATTCATCTTTATCAATAATGTGAGCTCCGTATTTTTGAGCTACTCGATTCAATGTTTCTGAATTTATATCTGCAATGTAAACAGTTGCATTTTCTTTTCTCAAATATTCTACGAGGTATTCACCAACATGCCCTACTCCTTGCACAACAATCTTTTTCCCATTTAAGGAATCAGAACCATATTGTATTTTAGCACAAGCTTTCATTCCCATGTAAGTTCCATAAGCAGTTACAGGCGAAGGGTCACCACTTTTGCCGGGCAAACCAACTACATGATTTGTTTCTTTGTTTACATGTGTCATGTCAATCGGAGAAACGCCAACATCTTCTGCTGTAATGTAATTTCCTGCTAAACTATTTACAAACCTTCCAAATCTTCGAAATAAAGCCTCAGATTTAATGGTTTTAGAATCACCGATTATAACGGCCTTCCCTCCTCCTAGATTTAATCCTGATATTGAATTTTTATAAGTCATTCCGCGAGAAAGTCGAAGAACATCATTTAAGGCATCCATTTCGTTGTTGTAAGCCCAAACTCTTGTTCCACCTAGTGCAGGACCTAAAACTGTATTATGAACAGCGATAATAGCTTTTAATCCAGTTGCTGCATCATTACAAAAAAGAATTTGTTCGTGACCCATATTGGCCATTTGACCGATCACGGGATTCATGGAAAGATCGTTCACTATTTCAGTTGTTATTTCAGACATACTTATCTTATCGTTCGTTAACTTTAGTTCTGAATGCTTACATTTGCAGCATATTTCAACAGCGCAAAATTAGAAAATAATCAATGAAGTCACTTCAATACTTGAATAAATATTTTTTTAAATACAAATGGCGTTTTTTATTCGGTATTCTTTTTACAATTATCAGTAATTACTTTGGAGTTCAAATGCCTTTGTACGTTAAAACTACAGTTGATGATTTAATGGGGAGCACGACTATAAGTGGTTATGAAGATGCTTTATTTTTATCTTTCAAAATTGGTGGTATTTACATCTTGTTATCCATAGGAAAAGGATTTTTCTTGTTCTTAATGCGTCAAACGATCATTGTAATGTCTCGTTTTATTGAATTTGATTTAAAAAATGAGATTTATGCACATTATCAAAAATTAGATTTAGGATTTTTTAAGCGAAATTCTACGGGAGATTTAATGAACCGTATTTCTGAAGATGTGAGTCAAGTAAGAATGTATTTAGGCCCCGGAATCATGTATACCATAAATTTAGTTGTGCTTTCTTCGATGATTATAGTTCAAATGGTGAAAATAAGTCCTCAACTTACTTTATTTGTGCTAATGCCACTTCCTTTAATGTCGTTTTTGATATACAGAGTTTCAAGTAAAATGAATACAATGAGCAGAAAAGTTCAAGAAGAACAATCCAATCTTTCAACGATTTCACAGGAAACATTTTCGGGAATTAGGGTAATAAAAGCATACAATCGTGAAACTGAAATGGGCAGTAAATTTGAGCATGCCGCAAACGAATACAAAAACAAAAGCATGAAATTAGTTTTAGTTAATGCTCTTTTCATGCCTACAATAATGTTTTTAATTGGAGTAAGTACTCTAATTGCTATTTATATGGGTGGATTGATGGCCTACGACAAACAAATTTCCTTGGGTGGAATTGTAGCATTCATTTTCTTTGTAAATAATTTAACTTGGCCATTTGCAAGTTTAGGCTGGGTAACTTCAATTATTCAGAGAGCAGCAGCTTCTCAAAAGAGAATCAGTGAATTTTTAGAGACTGAACCTACAATTGTCAACACAAACCATTCTGATTTTGACTTTAAAGGAGGAGTTGAATTTAAAAATGTAAATTTCAAATATGACAATACGGGAATTCAAGCCCTAAAAAATCTTTCTTTCAAAATAAAACAAGGAGATACTTTAGCAATTATTGGAAAAACAGGAAGTGGGAAATCAACTATTTTAGATTTAATAGTGCGACAATTCGATGCAGCTTCAGGATCTGTTTTGATTGACAATAAATCGATTCAGAGTATCAATACGGATGTATTTCGCGAACAATGTGGTGTCGTTCCTCAAGATGTTTTTCTTTTTTCTGATACGATCGCAAACAATTTAAAATTTGGCGTTAAAGATGGAGAGGTTTCAGGTGAGGACTTGGTTAAGGTTACAGAATTAACGCACGTTTACCATAATATCGATGAATTTCCAGATAAGTTTGAAACCTTATTGGGGGAACGTGGCGTAAATCTTAGCGGTGGGCAAAAGCAGCGTATTAGTATTTCACGTGCCTTATTACGAAATCCTAGTTTATTATTACTAGACGATTGCTTGTCCGCAGTTGATACTGAAACAGAAGAAATAATTTTATCTAATTTAAGGCAATTGAAGCAAAATTTAACAACTATCATTGTTAGTCACCGAGTATCAACAATTCGGAATGCAAATTACATAATTGTTATCGATCAGGGAGAAGTTATTGAAGAAGGAACACACGAAACTCTTCTAAAGTCTAAAGGTTATTATGCGGAGCTTTATCAAAAGCAATTGACAGAAGATTAAGCTTAAATTCTATTTTAATCCAAACTTTTTCTCTGCTTCAAGCGCAATATATTTTCCAATTGCTAGCGATGCGGTTGCTGCAGGTGAAGGTGCATTTAAAACATGAATTGAGTTGCCTTGGTGCTCAATTCTAAAGTCATCGCGCGTATCACCATTTTGGGAAAGTAATTGCGCCCTCACTCCTGCTCTTCCCGGTTCAATATCATCCATTGTCAAAGATGGAATCATCTGCTGTAATGATTTCAAAAACATTTTTTTTGAAAAAGCACGACGGTATTCGTTGATGCCGTAGGATATATTTCCTAGAAACAACTTCCAAGTTCCACGGTATAAAAGTGCATCAAAACTATCTTTAAAAGAAAAATCTGTTTTGTTGTAACCTTCTCTTTTAAAGGAAAATACAGCATTTGGACCACACTCCACTCCTCCCCCAACCATTCTTGTAAAATGAACACCTAAAAATGGAAATGCAGGGTCTGGAACAGGATAAATAAGATTTTTGACCTTGTGCTGTGCCTGTGCTGCTAATTCGTAATAATCTCCTCGAAATGGAACAATCTTCTCTTTCAAATTTAATCCATCTTTTTTCGCCATTCTATCTGCTTGCAGTCCAGAGCAAAAAACCATAAATTTTGAGGTGAATTCCCCTTTATTTGTATGTATTGTTGTCTCATCTTCATTTCTTGTAATTGAAATTACTTCATGAGCAAGAAATAAGCGACTTTCAGCTTGAAGTGCAAGGGCTAATTCAATCATTTTTTTTGTTGCTGAAGCAAAATCAATAATTCCTGTAGACGGAACCCATAATCCTGAAAGACATTCAACAAAAGGTTCAATTTCTTTCACTTGATCTGAAGAAATACTTTCAATCCCTTCAATTTTATTTTCAATACCAGTTTGATGAATTTTTTCCAAGCGAACTATTTCTTGTTGATTCGATGCAACAACAACTTTACCGCAAATATCGTGTGCAATGCCATATTCTTTAGCGAAAGCAATCATCTCTTGTTTTCCTTCTATGCAATTTTTTGCTTTTAGGGAACCTGGTTTATAATATAAGCCAGAATGAAGCACACCAGAATTGTGACCTGTTTGGTGCTTTGCTAGGATATTTTCCTTTTCAAATAAGGCAATTTTTAAAGTTGGATTTTTCTTCTGAAGTTGATAAAATGTAGCTGCGCCAACTATTCCACCACCAATAATCGCTATATCAAATTCCATTTTTAAATTTTAGTAAAAATAGCTTTTTTTTGAAAATCACTTTTTCTCAAAAATCGAATCATTAATTCCATTATTTATGACGTAATTAGAAAATATGATTGTGATAATTCCTTTTTTATCAGCTGTTTTCTTTTTTGATTTGTCTTTTGACTTGTCATTATTGATATCAGCAGCTACGCTTTTTGGCATTTTAAATTTCTTGATATCAATTTCAAAAATTAATTCACTTGGAAGTCCAAAAGCAAGTTCCGAGGTGTAAAAGTAGTCGACATTTACAGTACCGCTAGATCGGGTAGTAATTTGAGATGAAATAATCACTGCATTTTTTGGGTCTATCCACAATTTTGCAAGAACAAATTCGCTGTTTTCACTTGTTGGAATAACAGTAATCAATGAGGTTTTCAATTCACCTATCATTTTTGTACCGCCATCAACAGCCATGTATGAATTTGTTTTGCTTAAAAAAGTATTAACATCTGTAAATCCCTGTTTTGGAAGGATTACAATGCCTTTAGAGACAATTTTAAATTTATCTTTTTGTTTGAAATATATCATTGCTTTAACCGGTAATATCTTGATGAATGGTATATCTGTCTTTATTGATGCGTCAACAGAATAATCTTTAACACTGGTAATTTTTGCAACTACTCTTTCGAGTAATTGGTTTGCTTCTTGCGAATAGGAAGTAACTTGAATAAAAAAAAGTAAAATAAAAAGTAGTTTTTTCATTAGGAAGTGATGTCTTTTTTATTGAATTTAATTATTGCAATGGACACAAGTAAAATATTGTGAACTAGTAGTATAATAATTGAATTAAAAATTTTAGAATACGGCACAGGATCTTCAAAGAAACTTCTCCAAGATGCCATATGAGTTGTAAATAAAAAGGGCTTAATATTTTGGAAAACAGAAACTTCCATTGAACCAATTATTGTAAATAAGATAATAACAGCCATTGTTGAAACTATCGGACCTATTGAATTCTCCGCAAAAGCAGAAAAGCAAATTGAAACTGAAGAAACTGTTAAAAGAGACAAAAAGGCAACAATGAAACTTAAGCCATAACGCCAAAGTATATCTTGTTCTTTTAAAATAACTAAGTCTTCACTGTTTAAAACTATTAAATCTCCAGATCCAAAGATAAACTTGGAAACAAAAAGCGATAGAAAAATAAGCCAAAGGGTAAGAATAAAAGTGTAAACTGCACCTGCTATAAACTTTGATATTACAATCTTTGTTCGAGAAATTGGTTTAGTTGCCAACATTCTTACAGTTCCCATTGCTGCTTCCCCAGAAATCAAATCACCTGTCACTAAAGCAACTAATAATGGGATATGGACAATTAACATTTGAAGAATAATGAAAGCTATTAAATTTCCATTTAAAATAGTGCCATTAAATGAAAGTGTTTGTTCAAAAGAAGATGTTACAAAGGATATAAAAGAAGAACCATCAGCTTTCATTGCAAATAAAATAATACAAATCAACAATGTTAATGCACCAATTCCAATGTAACTTCTTGGTTTTGCAAGAATCTTAATAAATTCGTTGTAGATATTTTTAAGTAACATTTTAAGACTGAACTATTTTCATGAAAAAATCTTCTAATTTTCGTTTTGGCTCTAATGCATAAACAAGAATGTTGTTATCACCTAACATTTTATTAAGGTGAGGAACTTGTTGTTTTTCTATGCTCAGTGAAATTTCAACTTCGTTTATGCGAGTGATTTCTACATTTGCAAAATGCTGTTGAATTAAAGGAATTGCTTTATTTACATCAGATAATTCCAATCTAACTGTCAATTCTTGTGCATTAAGTAATTCTTGCACATTTCCTTCTACCAATGATTTACCTTTTGTTATAATTACCATTCTATTTGCAATCAATTCGATTTCAGAAAGTTGATGCGAGGAAAGTAAAATTGTTTTATTCTGCTCATTTTTTAGACGTAAAATTAGATTTCGGATTTCAATAATGCCCTGCGGATCTAATCCAGTTGTTGGCTCATCTAAAATAATTAATTCTGGTTTATGCAATAAGGTTTGAGCGATTCCTAAGCGCTGCTTCATTCCATGAGAAAATCCCTTTGTTTTATCTTTGCCTCTGCCGCCTAAGCCAACAAATTCTAACATTTCATGAATTTCTTTGGTTGAAACTGTAGCCCCTGAAATCCGAGCAAAAATCTCTAAATTCTTTTGAGCAGATAGATAGTTATAGAAATCTGGTTTTTCAATAATACTTCCAATTTTTGATAGTATTTCATAGCGATGAGTAGCATAACTTTTACCAAACATTTGGATAGTTCCAGCATTCAATCTAATAAGTGAAAGTAAGCAGCGAATTGTTGTGCTTTTTCCTGCACCATTTGGACCGAGAAATCCAAATACATCGCCTTTATTTACGGTAAAGGAGACATCGCGAACTGCTTCAAATGAACCGAAATTCTTGGCTAATTTCTCAACTTTTATTACCTCCTCTGACATAGCCCCAAAATTAATAATTCAATAACGATTAATTCTATTTAAATGTAAAAAGAAAATTATGCAAAAATTTCATCGACCATTTTTATTCGGAAATTGAAAATTCCTTCTAATTGCTTTTTTACAAAAAGTGCATGAGCAAATTTCCCAAATATTCCCAATGGTAATTCATAAGATACAATATCTGTCATTTCCACTCCTCCTTCAACTTCTTTGAAATGGTGTTCGTGATGCCATATTTTATATGGCCCTTTTCGCTGTTCATCAACAAAAAATAAATTATCCTTCACTGTTTTTATTTCAGTAATCCAAGTCATTGGAATTCCTAAAACTGGCTTAACAGAGTATTCAATCATAAGTCCTTCATACATTTTTTCTGGCAGGTCGAATTTTATGTTAAAACCCATGTATGGTGGAGTAATTCGCTTTAAATTTTGAGGGGAAGAAAAGAAATCCCAACAGGTTTTTAGATCTGTTTTTACAATTTGTTTGCGCTTGAGTTGATACATATAAATAAAACAGACAGTTAAGCTATTTTGTTCTCATAGAATAACATTTTCAAGATTAGACTTAATTTCAAGCTACTAAATGTTTAATTTCGCTTAATAATAAATTTCTATGGACTTAAAATCTGAAATTAAAAAGCAATTTGAAGAGGCACAACTCATTCTTAGTCAATTTCAAAATACTGAAAATTTTGAAAAAATTGAGACTGCAATTGAGATGATGTGTACTGCTTTAAAAGCTGGAAATAAAATCATAAGCTGTGGAAATGGTGGATCAATGTGCGACGCCATGCATTTTGCTGAAGAATTAAGCGGGCGCTTTCGAAATAATCGTAGAGGTTTAGCAGCGGTTTCAATTTCCGATCCCTCACATATTTCTTGTGTTGCAAATGATTTTGGGTACGACTTTGTTTTTTCTCGTTACATCGAAGCTTTAGGGCAGTCTGGTGATGTTCTACTTGGAATTTCAACTTCTGGTTCTTCAAAAAATGTAATTCTAGCAGTAGAAGAAGCAAAGAAGAAAGGAATGAAAACTCTTGTACTTACAGGAAAAGATGGTGGGAAATTAGCAGGACTTGCAGATTTGGAAATTAGGGCCCCCTACTCTGAGTTTGCTGATAGAGCTCAAGAAATTCATATTAAAATCATCCATAATTTTATCCTTGGAATTGAATTAAATCTTGGACTTTAATTTTCCTCAATCACCTCTTTTTTCGCCATTTCCTCCATTTCTTCTGGCGTAAATCGCTTGATTTTAATGTTCATATAAGCGTAAAAAACAGTCATGAAAGGACTAAGCAAATTAAAGAAGCAGTACATCCAATATGTTCCGGTAGCAACCCCTAAAACACTTGCTTGAGCGGCCCCACATGTATTCCATGGGAAAAGAACAGAAGTTACAGTTCCAGAATCTTCTAAAGTGCGACTTAGATTTTCTGGTTTTAAACCACGATCCCGAAACTCTTTTGCAAACATTCTTCCGGGAACAACAATTGCTAAGTATTGATCGGATGCAGTTGCATTAAAAAAGATACAGCTTCCAGCAGTAGTTGCAATTAAACTTCCCGTTGACTCTACTTTTCGCATAACAGTTTGTGTTATCTTTTTTAATAAACCACAAACTTCCATCGCGCCACCAAAACACATTGCGCACAATACCAACCAAATTGTATTCAGCATACCAAACATTCCGCGAGTACTCAATAATTTACTGATACTTTCATTATTTGTCTGAATCTTAACTTCACCAGTCATTGCTTGCAAAACTGCTTTGTAAGCAGCCGTAGCATAATTACCAGAAGCTCCAGAAATTTCTTTTATCAATTGAGGTTGAGCAAAGCAAGCGACAAAACCTCCTAAAACTGCACCAACAAATAAAGCGGGCAAGGCATCTACTTTTAATGCTATTAATCCGAAAACTGCTAATGGAACAAGAAATAAGATGGGAGAAATATAAAATTTAGAATCCATTGCTTTAAGTAAATCATTAACACCTTGTTGGTTGTTTCCAGGATTAATATAAAAACCGAGTATTCCGAAAATTATAAAGGTTAAAATCAAAGTTGGAATAGTCGTATACATCATGTAGCGAATATGTGTAAACAAATCACCTCCAGCCATTGCAGGGGCAAGATTTGTAGTGTCAGATAAAGGCGACATTTTATCTCCAAAATAAGCACCTGATATAATCGCTCCTGCACACATTCCAAGTGGCACGCCCATTACAGTTCCAATTGCTAATAAGGCAACTCCAACAGTAGCAACAGTGCTCCAAGAACTTCCGGTGGCTAAAGAAACAATACAGCAGATAATGCAGGCAGCCAATAGAAAATAACTTGGGTGCATCAATTGAAGTCCATAATAAATCATAGTTGGAACAATACCTGATATCATCCAAGTGCCGCTTAAAGCCCCAATGATTAATAGAATGAGGATTGCTGACATGGCTGAATTGATACTTTTTACCATTCCTTTTTGAATCTGTTCCCAAGTGTAACCGAGTTTAAAACCAATTAATGAAGCAACAACTGCTCCTATAATTAAGGCAATTTGATTTGGACCATAAGTTGCTGAATCTTTGTAAATTATTACATTCAAGGACAATAAAGCAATTAAAATAATTATCGGAATAAGCGCTTCAATTAGATTTGGAGTTCGATTGTTTTTTTGCATTCTTCTTATGTTTTTTACCAAAAATAAGGATAAAATGTGGATTCATTATTTTAGAGATTTAAAATGAATTTCTTTTGATAATTCTGAACAGCATTCTCTTTCACTTGTTAAATTTGTACGGTGAATCAAGAAATAGAAATTAAGGGAGCAAGAGTTCATAACCTGAAGAATCTTTCAGTAAACATACCTCACGGAAAAATTACGGTGATAACAGGAGTTTCAGGCTCTGGTAAATCTAGTTTGGCATTCAATACTATTTATGCTGAAGGACAACGCCGTTTTATTGAAAGCATGTCTTCTTATGCACGACAATTTTTAGGGAAATTAAATAAACCTGAAGTTGACTACATCAAAGGACTTTCACCTTCCATTGCGATTCAACAAAAGGTAATTACTAGTAATCCTCGTTCAACCGTTGGTACAACAACAGAAATATACGATTACCTAAAATTGCTTTACGCAAGAATTGGAAAAACAATTTCCCCAATTTCAGGAAATACTGTTAAAAAACACAGTGTTACAGATTGTATGGAATATTTACATTCGCTAAAGAAAGACACTAAAATTGCGATTGTCTGTCCCTTAAATATTACTTTAAATAATAGTTTAGATAAAATAATTCAAATTATTTATAAACAAGGTTTTACAAGAATTTATTATTCTAATTCTTTTCACTTAATTGAAGATCATTTAGAGCGTAAGATACTAGCAGACACCCTCTTGGTTATTGACCGGATTCAAACTGATTTCTCAGATGATGGAGCTGTTTCGCGTGCTACGGATTCTATTTCTATTGCTTTTGCTGAAGGAAACGGAAGTTGTGGGATTTTAGATCCCGAAACCAATAGAATCAAATGGTTTAACAATCGATTTGAATTAGACGGACAAGTATTTCAGGAGCCAAGTTCGCATTTTTTTGCTTTTAATAATCCTGTTGGAGCATGCAAAACCTGTGAAGGATACGGGCAAATCTTAGGAATAGATGAGGAACTGGTTTTTCCAAATCGAAAGCTTAGTGTTTTTGAGGGTGCAATTGCTCCTTGGAGAGGCGAAACAATGGGGGAGTACCTTAACGAACTAATTTTAAACGCTAAGAAATTTGATTTTCCAATCCATAGACCAATCGATGATTTGACTGAAGAACAAGTTCAGATATTATGGAAAGGGAATCAATATTTTAATGGTATACAGCGCTTTTTTAAATTTCTAGAAAGTCAAACATATAAAATTCAATACCGTGTTTTACTTTCGCGGTATCGCGGAAAAACAAGCTGCCACGAATGCCATGGAACACGCTTAAGAGGCGATGCTGCATTTGTCAAAATTAATGGTATGTCGATTCAAGAATGTGTTTTACTTCCATTGGATGAATGTTATAATTTTTTCAATTCTTTGCAATTAGACAAGTACGAAACACAACTTGCAAATCGAATTTTACCTGAAATTCAGTCACGACTCAGATTTTTATTAGATGTTGGACTGGGTTATTTAACACTTAATCGTGCTGCAAATTCACTTTCAGGAGGTGAATCACAAAGGATAAATTTAGCAACATCATTAGGTAGTAGTTTGGTTGGCTCCATTTATGTTTTAGATGAGCCATCAATTGGCTTACATCCGAAAGATACAGCCCGTCTGATTAGCGTACTCCAAGAGTTAAAATTATTGGGAAATACTTTAATAATTGTAGAGCACGAGGAAGAAGTAATGAAAGCCGCTGATCAAATTATTGATATTGGTCCAAAAGCTGGTGTTTTTGGTGGAGAAGTCGTTTTTCAGGGCTCCTTTTCTCAACTTAAAGGGGCAAAACAAAGTCTAACTGCAGAATATTTAATGGGACTTCGAGAAATCCCCATTCCAAAAAAGCGAAGGGTCACAAAAAATAAACTTCTAATTCAAGGAGCTCGCCAATTTAATTTAAAGAACTTCGATTTAAAGATTCCATTGAATAGTTTGGTCTGTTTTACGGGTGTCTCTGGTTCCGGAAAGTCTACTCTAGTTCGTTCTATTCTTTATCCTGCTCTCAGAAAAGAATTGGGTTTGAGCAGTGAATTAATCGGAAAATTTAATGGTCTTACTGGAGATTTAAAAGCGATAAGCCTCGTGGAATTTATAGATCAAAATCCTCTTGGTAAATCATCGAGAAGTAATCCGATTACCTATGTGAAAGCATTTGATGATATCCGGGAATTATATTCTCGTCAAGCGCTTGCTAAAATGCGTGGGTATAAACCTGGTTTTTTTAGTTTTAATGTCGAAGGTGGGCGCTGTGAAATGTGTGAAGGAGAGGGTACAATTACTGTTGCGATGCAATTTATGGCTGATGTTCATTTGACCTGTGAAACGTGCAAGGGGAAACGCTATAAGTCTGAAACTTTAGAAATTGAATACCGAGGAAAGTCAATTCATGACCTATTGGAAACAAATTTATCCGATGCTTTAGCATTTTTTAAAGCTGGAACAGATCGCTTGGACCAAAAGATTGTTGATAAAATCCAACCATTAGTTGATGTTGGTTTGTCTTACTTAAAAGTTGGTCAATCTTCAAGTACAATGAGTGGCGGTGAAGCGCAAAGGGTTAAATTAGCATCTTTTCTATCCAAAGGAAACAATGCTCCCTCTACCCTATTTATTTTTGATGAACCAACTACCGGCTTGCATTTTTATGACATTGAAAAATTAGTTATCGCTTTTAATGCTTTAATAGATAAAGGACATTCAATTCTTGTTATTGAGCACAACATGGAAGTTATAAAATGTGCTGATTATATTGTCGACCTTGGTCCAGTTGGTGGAGATAAAGGTGGCTATATTTTATTTGAAGGTTCACCTGAAGAGTTAGCAGATTTAGAAGGAAATTCAACTGGATTCTACCTTCGAGAAAAATTAGGGCTTAAGAAGCTCTAACTTTTCATTGATTTCAATACAAATTTTATTAATTGATTTATCGCCACTAATTTTGATAGTTGCTTGCTCGTAAAACGGACTTCTTTCAGCTAATTTGACCGATATATACTTCTTTAATTCAGTTTCATTCAAATTCTCAATCAATGGTCGAGAATCATCATTTAAAAGACGATTAAATAAAACTTCTTCGGGTGTATCAATAAAAACAAGATTCCCATTTTCTAGCAAGAGTTTTGCATTTTCTTCAAAACATGGTAAACCGCCACCTGTTGCGACTACTGATTTCTGCTGATTATCAATAACTTCTCTTAGAACTTCTCTTTCTAAGAGTCTAAAAGAAATTTCTCCACTTTCAAGTATGAAATCTTTAAGGTTCTGTTGGATTTTTTCTTCAATCAGTAAATCAGTATCTAAAAAAGGATGATTTTGCAATTCGGCAAGGTGTTTCCCGACGGTAGATTTACCACTCCCCATGAATCCAATTAGAAATATATGCTTCTTCATCTTATGAGTATTCTTAGCAGTCAATGACTTGAGATACGATTAGAAATAAATTCAAATTTAGGTATTAATACTTTGCACTACTAAAATTATATGAGTATATTTGCACCCTTAAAATTAATGATTCCGTAGCTCAGCTGGTAGAGCAATACACTTTTAATGTATGGGCCCTGGGTTCGAATCCCAGCGGGATCACAAAAGAAACCCATTTCCTTTTGGAAATGGGTTTTTTATTTTTAATGACGTTCAAAATGCATTTTGATAAGTTAGAAAAAAAATGAAAAACCAAAAAACTACATAGCAGTTTGGGTTTTATGCTTGGGTTGAGCCTAAAAATGGGTTCATGGAATACTCCCAGCGGACTTTTTTTTTTATATTTTAGGCTTTTTCAAGTCAATTCAAAAATAAGTGACGTATCCAAAATGAATTTTTCCATTTCTAAATTCGAGTGGATTATTTAATTGTTTTCCTAGAGCATAAGAAATTGAAAAAATTCCAATTCTTGAACCAAAAGAAATACCTGCACCTACCCCAAATGGACTGTCCATCTTGTAGGCAAGTGTATTGTCCTCATAAATTCCTTGATCATAAAAAATAAAAGCATTTGAGTTTTTATCTAGTAAAAATCTGTATTCAATGCTTGAAATCATCTTTGTACTAGCAAATAACTCTTCCTCATTAAAACCACGAAGGGAGTTTAAGCCACCAAATCTATAACGCTCATTTTGAAATATAGTAGAACTAGTATAACTTTCAAAATTTACACCAATTTTAATGATGTTTCTCTTTGTAATTGGAATATAGCTTACATATTGAAAAATACTTTTGTAAACATAAGATTTTTCAAGTAAAGTATTTTCTTTCTTTATAGTTCTATTGCCTATTGATGTTTCAATAAATAGTGAGAAACCTTTACTTGGATTAGGTAAATAATTTATGCGTTTGTATTGAAGCGAAATTCCGTATGAATTTAGATTAATAGGGGCTAAATAAGAAAACAAAGATGAAGGATTTGGAGTCTTACCTAAGATTTCAGAGGAATTAATTTGATAAAAACCTTTCAACTGAACGTTATTTTTGAAGGAATACTGAATACCTATAAAAGATTTTAAATCTAGAAATGTAGAATCACGCTTATAAAGATTGAATTTAAAATCTATTCCAAATGGTGATTTAAATAAAAAAGGATAATTCAAATTAAGCTGTAGTGCTTGCGTTAGTGGCTCGATGCTTCGCCAAATAAGATCGATTAACTCTGCTTTTTTAAAAACATTTTGCAATTTAATTTGAATATCTCCGGTAAGCCCAATTCTTTGTGATTTTGGGTTTGGCTGAAGTCCTAGAGCACCATTCACAGAACTCATTTTTTGATTTTCTAAATAAACATATAATTCAACTCCATTTTCAGTGAAAAGGAGTTCTGATTTTTTCAGAACGTTTATAAAATTTGTTTGCTGTAAAATTCGATCAATACTTGATAATTTTTCTTCGCTATAAATATCATTAATTTTAATCCCAATTAGATTTTGAACAGTACTCTTAGAAATACTAGAGTCACCTTTTACAATAATATTCGAAAACCTATAAAATTTTCCACTTGAAATATTCATCTGAATTTCAATTTGATGCTCAATGATTTCCTGCTCAGTAAAAAATACCTGTGCAAATGGATATCCATTATTAGCGAATGCTTTAAGCGTCTTATCAATAAAGAGCTTAAAAAGAGATGGACTAGTTTTCAGTGCGTTTTTTGATATGTTTTCAATGCCAAAAGACCTTAGTTGAGACTTTATTGATTCATGTATTACAATTGCAACATTTGGAAAATGAGAACCAATTTCAACAAGCACTTCAATTTCTGTTGGGGATACATAAAGCGGTTTAAAGGATGCTAAATAATAACCTTTTTCGAACCACTGATTTTTATTGGTTTCTAAAATACTATTTAACTCCTCAATCTTTTTAATTTCAAATGGCTTAAAATCTTTATTTTTTTGAAGAGCTGTATTATTCAATAGGGTATAATGAACTTGAATACTTTGACCGAAAAAGAAAAAATTTAGGGAAAATGTGAAAAAAAAGAGGAATAACAATTTCATTTTAAACAATAGCTCGTGGAAATGTATTTTTATTGATTAACATCCTTTTTGGAATTTAATTGTAACTTTATCAAGTAATTGTAATTAACTATTAGATTAAATTAAATACTCAATAAAACTAGTTCGAAATGAAAAATAAATTCTCCATTATTTTAATTATCGCTTTTGTTTCAGTTATCTTAGCATCTTGCGGCGCTAAAAAATCAGCAAATTGTGATGCTTACGGTAGCATCAAACAAATAGAAAACAGCGACTTAGCGACAAAGTAGACTCACCAGTTGAATTTCTCGCCATAAAATGCCATCTCTTTTTGTATATTTAAAGCTTCTTTTCTTGCTGCCAGACCAAAATCTATTCCACTGCCTGCATAAATAATTCCACGTGAAGAATTTACGAGTAATCCACATTCATTATTTGATCCGTATTTAACTACATCTTCTAATTTTCCTCCTTGAGCACCAACTCCTGGTACTAAGAAAAAATGATTCGGTGCTAATT
Source organism: Crocinitomicaceae bacterium (assembly GCA_044358215.1). Lineage (GTDB taxonomy): Bacteria > Bacteroidota > Bacteroidia > Flavobacteriales_D > Crocinitomicaceae > UBA952. The sequence goes on along the minus strand of JBIKOE010000022.1, from coordinate 14,600 downwards.
TTCTTACTTTCTCCATTTCCTTTGCGTTTGTTGCACCAACAACAAACATTAAAGATTCATCTGTTCCCCAATTCATTGATTTCTCAATAACACTTTCGTATAGTTTTCGACCATCTTTCATTTCTTGAAATTGAAAATCTGAAGCACCATCATTGGATGTTAAAGCTAATAGCACAACCCATTTTCCAGGATTCTCAAGGAATGGAAAAATACTATCCGAACCCATATATGGAGCAACAGTTAAAGCATCACATGAGTATGTTTCAAAAAAAGTTTTAGCATAATAGCGAGCTGTATTTCCTATATCACCACGCTTTGCATCGGCAATAATAAAACAATCTTTAGGGATATAATTGATTGTCTTTTCAAAGGAATCCCAACCTTTTGAACCATAACACTCGTAAAATGCAAGGTTCGGCTTGTATGCAACACAAAGGTCATTTGTTGCATCAATAATAACTTTATTAAATTCAAAAATTGGATCTTCAGAATCTAATAAATGTTGAGGGATTTTAGATAAATCAGGATCTAAACCAATACACAGAAAGGATTTTTTTGTCCTAATTTGTTGAATAAGTTCTGCTTTTGTCATGTTATCCTTTTAATTTCTCTGCATTTTCAGCCATTTTTAAGGCGTCAATCATTTCTTGCAAATCACCATTCATAAATGAACTTAAATTATACATAGTTTTATTAATTCGATGATCTGTAATTCTTCCTTGTGGGTAATTGTAAGTGCGTATTTTAGCAGAACGATCGCCTGTTGAAACAAGTGTTTTTCTGTGTGCCGCTCGTTCGTTGTGAACACGATCAAGCTCTGCTTGGTACAAGCGTGAACGAAGAACTGAAATTGCTTGCGCCAAATTTTTATGTTGTGAACGACCATCCTGACATTCAACAACAACTCCTGTTGGAATATGCGTAAGACGAATTGCAGATTCTGTTTTATTGATGTGCTGACCTCCGGCACCTGAAGCGCGAAAGGTATCTTTTCGAACATCGTTCATATCGAGGTTAAAATCGACTTCCTCTGCTTCTGGTAAGACAGCCACAGTAATTGCAGAAGTATGAACGCGTCCTTGAGATTCTGTTTCAGGAACTCTTTGAACTCGGTGAACTCCAGATTCAAACTTCAACATCCCGTATATTCCATCACCAGCTATACTCATTGAAATCTCTTTATATCCTTTAACAGAACCTTCAGATGAATTTATTATTTCGTAGTTCCATCCTATTTCTTTAAAAAACATGGTATACATTCTAAAAATATCTTCCACAAAAATACATGCTTCATCTCCACCTGTTCCTGAACGGAGTTCTATAATTGCATTTTTATCATCTTCTGGATCTTTTGGAATGAGCAATAATTTTATCTCATCTTCCATAAGAGGACGATTCTGTTCCAAAACATCAATCTCCTCTTTTGCCATCTCCCGCATTTCAGAATCCGTCTCAGTTATAAGTAGTTCTCTAGAGCTTTTGATATTTTCAATAAGATTTCGGTATTCTTTATAACGATCATCTAAAATTTCAAGGTCTCGATATTCCTTATTTAACTTTACGTAACGATCCATGTTTGAAATAATTTCAGGATCAGTGATCATTGTCCCAACCTCTACAAAGCGAAAATGAATGGCTTCTAATTTTGATAATAAATCGGACATGACTTTTACTAGTTATTTCGAATGCTAAAAATACTCAGTATATCTGAATTGCAGACTAAAATTTAGGATTTAAGAATAAAATAAGACAGATTTAGTCGATGGAGCCAGTAACTCTTTTCATGAAGTTATTTAATGCATCTCGTTGTGAAGCTCCACTTTTAATTTCATTGTGAACTTCAAGAGCTCCTGAATAATTTGAAAGCAATTCGCCAATTACGTCTAACTCCTCATCTTTAAGCCCTGGAGCTTCGATTAAATTTTCAAGCGTCTCAATTGTTTCAACGACAAAATCCTCGTCATTTTCTTGAATGTAACTTACGATATGTTTAATGAGTGGTAAGCGCATCTAAAACTGCTTGAATTGTTTCTATTTTATTTCCTTGAGCTTCATTTACTAATTTTTCGTTTTTGAAAGCTGCAAATGTTGGAAGGTTACTTACATTAGCAAATTTTCTAGAATTCGGAAGTTTTTCTGCATCAATATAATAAAATGCTATTGAAGGATTTTCTTCAGCCATTCTTTTAAATTTTGGCTTCGTTATTTTACAATTGCCGCACCAAGTTGCTCCATATTGGACCATCACGAGTGAGTTTTTAGCTAAAAGTTCACCAAGATTATCTTCAGAAAGATCGAGAAACATGATTAGTTTTTACTTAAATATTCAGCAACACCCGAACGAGTTGCATCCATAGCATCTTTTCCTTCATCCCAATTAGCCGGACAAACTTCTCCATGCGTTTGAACATGTGTAAAAGCGTCAATTAATCGAATGTACTCTTGGACATTTCTACCAATTGGGAAATGGTTCACTGATTCATGAAAAACCTGACCTTTTTCGTCGATTAAATAAGTTGCACGGTAAGGCACATTGTCGCCACCCATATCTTCTTCTTCTTCATCGTACATATCATAATCCAAAATACCTAACTCATATGCTAAAACACGTGTAGAATCAGCAATTAACGGAAACTTAACACCTTCAATTCCACCATTTTCTTTTGCTGTATTTAACCAAGCGAAATGAACTTCTGCTGTATCACAAGAAGCGCCAATTAAGATAGTATTGCGTTTTTCCAATTCAGCAGAAATCTCTTGAAATGCATGAATTTCAGTTGGACAAACAAAGGTAAAATCTTTTGGATACCAAAACAGAAGTACTTTTTTGTTATTGTCTGCCGCTTGATCTAATACATTTAATTGAAATGCATCTCCCATTTCGTCAATTGCTTTAACCGTGATATCTGGAAATTGTTTTCCTACTAAAGTTGCCATATTTTTTTATTGTTTTTATTGTTATGATTAATTCTTTTTGATTACTAGATTAACAATTCTACATCAATTTATGTTCATAAATGTACTATAAAATTTCAGAAAATCAGTCTATTTTGATGCTATTGCAACAAAATCATCGTAGGAAACTTCTTTTGTCTTTAAATTTACAGTTGACTTAAAGTAATCCGTTAATTTTTTCTCTGCCAATTGATCGTAAATGGAATTTGCTTGTTCTTTATTTGTAAGCAATCGTTTTGCGGTTTCAACTAATTCAGCATCATCAGGCGCAGGGATTCCATACTGTGCATAATTTCCAATTAGAAGACCTTTGGTGTGATTTAATGCATCCTCTTGCGAAACTTGAATATTATTGTCTTTAAAAATACGCGTTTGAATTAATTGCCATTTTAAAGATTTTAAGTAGGCTTCAAATTCAGTATCTATTTCTTCATCTGTAACCGGTTTTTCAGAAGAAAGTTTTATCCAACGTCTCAAAAAATCTTTTGGGAAATTCATATTCGTCTCCTTAAGCAAATAATTATAGACATCTCTTGTCAATATTCTTTCTGAATCGCCAGCAAACATCTTTTCTAAATCTGAAGACACACGATTTCTTAATTCTTCTTCAGAACTAACTTCTCCATTTGCAAATAACTTATTAAATAACTCAGTATCTAATTCAGCCATCTCCATTTTCTTTATCTCGGTGACAGTAAATTTAAAACGGTCAGTTAAACCAACTAACTCACTTTCTGAAATCCCGAGTAGACTAGCTTTATCTTTATCTCCTTTAGAAACCTTAGAAGGATCTATTTCTAGACAATCATTTACTTCCTTCCCTATAAAAAGTTGGCATATTTTTTTATCATCTAGGAATTCTAATGAGATAGTACTTGAATGACTGATTCCATTTTCTTTTATTACACCACTTTCATTTAACTCCTCAAATTTTCCAATTACCATATCTTTTTCACTAACTACAGAAACTGAAATAAGTTTTCCGTAACGTCTGCGAAGATCTTCAACTTGCTTATCAATTAAGGCTTTATCGATTTTTACAACTGGATAATCGAAATTTGTCCTGGAACTTATTGGAAGATCAAAAAAGGGAGAAAGACCAATTTCAAAAGCAAACTCAAAATCGCTCGGATTTTCAAAATCACCAACAACAGTATAATCTGCTTTTGGAATTGGATTTCCAAGAACTTCTAATTTATTTTCTGATATGAAATTATACAAAGCTTCACTGCAAATTTTATTTAATTCTTCAGCTAAAACAGATTTTCCATATTGTTTTTGAACAAATGAAAAAGGTACATTTCCAGGACGAAAACCAGGTATTTTTGCAGTTTTTCTGTACTTTTCTAATGCAGCTTTTACTTTATTTTGGTAATCATTAGGATTTATTTTTACTGTTAAAACAGCATTCAATGCATCATTATTTTCACGAAAAACATTCATTTTTATTACTTTTTTTTTATTTACGCTAAAAAAAAAGGCCTCGTTCTAAAAACGAGACCTAATAGTGCGGATGGAGGGACTCGAACCCGCACACCTCTCGGAACCAGATCCTAAGTCTGGCGTGTCTACCAATTTCACCACACCCGCAATTTTTATTTTTAAGTCTACTTCCGTTAAAATCGACTGAGAATTAGATAATTTCCACTCTAATTCGGGATGCAAATATAAAATTATTTTTTTTAAATGCAATATGTTATTAACATTTAACCACGGTTTCCAAGCATTGATTCTCTAATTTCTTTCATATATTCTGAAGCATATACAAAACTTAAAACTTCAGGATTATCTGTAGTGATTATTGACTTATTATCTCCTTGCCACCATTTTTTTGTATCGTGAAGAAAAATCACATTGTCGCCAATTTCTATAACGCTGCTCATATCGTGTGTTATTACAATAGTAGTAATTTGATATTCATTAGTGATATCCTTGATAAGTGCATCAATCAAAATTGAAGTTTTTGGATCAAGTCCAGAATTCGGCTCATCACAAAATAAATATTTAGGATTCATTGAAATTGCACGAGCTATACCAATTCTTTTTTGCATACCACCACTGCATTCTGAAGGAAATAAATTATTGCGTCCTGATAAATTTACACGTTCCAAACAAAAATTAACACGTGTAAGCTTTTCGGCCTTTGTCATATTAGTAAACATACTTAAAGGAAACATTATATTATCCTCAACAGTCATAGAATCAAATAAAGCAGCACCTTGAAATAGCATTCCAATTTCTTCCCTAATAGAAGTTCTACCTTCACGATCCATTGCAATAAAATCTCTTCCATCAAACAAAACTTTACCACCATCAACCTCAAGTAATCCTACCATGCATTTTGCCAACACAGATTTTCCTTTTCCTGATTCACCAATAATTAAATTTACTTTTCCAGTCTCAAAAACAGCCGAAATATCCGACAGAACTTTCTGATTAGCGAACGATTTTGAAATAGTATTAATCTCTATCATTACAAGAGAATCATTTGAGTTAAAATAAAATTCGCTATTAGAATACAAATGCTGCTAATTACGACCGCTTGTGTAGATGCCCTTCCTACATTGATTGCTCCACCCTTAACATAATAACCGTAAAATGAAGCTATAGAGGCTATTAAAAACCCAAATACAACAGTTTTAGTTAATGCATAAATGATATTAAAGACTTTAAAATCTGTTCTAATTCCTAAAAGATATGTTTCTGTTGAACATAAATCTGATATGAGTAATGAAAGCCAACCACCAAAAAGACTGAGAGCCATAGAAAAGATAATCAATATTGGAAAAAATAAAACTGAGGCAATAATTTTTGGAAATACTAAATAATTAAGAGAATTAACACCCATTATTTCTAGAGCATCAATCTGTTCAGTAACTCGCATTGTTCCAATTTCAGAAGCGATATTTGATCCAACTTTTCCTGCTAAGATCAACGAAATTATGGTTGGTGAAAATTCAAGGATTGTACTGTTTTGTGTGATATAGCCAATTGTATACGCAGGTAAAAGGGGGCTTGTCATATTGGACGCTGTTTGCAAAGCGATAACCCCACCCATGAATGTTGACATAAGCACGACGATTGGTAAAGAACTTAAACCAATAATCATAAACTCATTAATACACCGTGATATGAAAATTTGCTTTTTTTTCGGCCGACGAAAAACAACCGATAGCATTATAAAGTATTTTCCAATATTTGATATTATTTTCACAGTACAAAATTAATGAAAAGTATTTGAAAGCATTTCTTTTCTAATTTTACAAATCTAACTATGGACAAATTAACTCATTTTTCTGAAACTCTAACTCGATTTGCTCCGAAAGAATTTATTCCATACCTTACTAGATTAATACTTGAAGCACGGGTAAAGTTTAAAATTGTACCCGGTAGAAAAACAAAATTAGGCGATTTTCGTTACAGTGAACTTGCCGATAAACCAACAATAACTGTAAATGGCGACCTAAATCCTTATTCATTTCTTATTACCTCGTTACATGAAATTGCCCATTTGAATACATTTCGAAAGTATGGAAATTCTGCTCAAGCTCATGGATTAGAATGGAAAAATGCCTTTCGCGATTTGTTAGAACCAATTCTTACAAGTAAATCTTTACCTGATGACATAGAAAAAGCCCTTTGGAAAAGTTTTGTGAATACAAAAGCATCATCTTGTTCTGACATGGCTTTGAGTCGGGTATTAAAAAAGTATGATTTAGAAAATGACACAATTCACCTTGAAAGCCTGGCAAAAAACACTATTTTTGCACTGAATAAGAAGGAATTTAGGAAAGGAGATTTAAGACGCAGTCGCTATGTTTGCATCGAAATAGCCTCAGGAAAACAGTTTCTTGTTCACGCTTTAGCAAATGTTCGCTTAATTTCAGAATAGCATGAATAATAATTATGGTCTAATAATGGCAGGTGGAATTGGGAGTAGGTTTTGGCCACTATCAACTTCAAAAAAACCTAAGCAATTTTTAGATGTTCTAGGAATTGGTAAATCACTTTTACGTCTGACATTTGAAAGAATGTTAAATACTGTTCCAAAGGACCAAATTTACATTTTAACAAACACAACTTATTTAACTCTGGTTCTGGAGCAATTACCAGAAATAAGTGAAAAACAAGTTTTATGCGAACCACTTAGAAAAAATACCGCACCCTGTATTGCATTTGCGGCTGCTAAAATTTTAAAAATCAATCCACAAGCAACTTTAATTGTAACACCATCTGATCATTTGATCCTTAATCAAAATCGTTTTAATGAAATTATTCAAACTGCAATAAAAGTTGCAAATGAAAGTGAACAGCTTGTAACCCTTGGAATTTCCCCTACTCGACCAGATACTGGATATGGTTACATTGAATTCGCAAAAGATAAATCAATTCAGAAAGGCGAAGCGACACATGTTATTCAATTTTGCGAAAAACCTGATTTAGAAACTGCAGAGAAATTCATAGCTTCAGGAAATTTTTATTGGAATGCTGGAATTTTTGTCTGGAGAGCAGATGTTATTTTAAAATCCTTGAGTGATTTCCAACCAAAACTTTTTTCTTTATTTGCTTCAAATCTTGCTGCTTACGATAGCGTAAACGAAAGTGAATTTATTCTTCATGCTTTCAGTGAATGTGAGGACATTTCTATTGATTTTGCTGTTATGGAACATGCAAAAAATGTATCTGTGGTATTATCAGACTTCGATTGGAGCGACCTTGGAACTTGGGGAAGTCTGAACGAACACCTAAAAAAAGATGAAAATAATAATGCCATTATTGGTGAAAATGTATTTCTAATTGATTCTGAAAATTGCCTTATTAATATGCCTGATAATAAATTAGTCTTAATAGATGGTTTGAAGGATTATATAGTAGTAGAATCCGATAATATGCTAATGATTTTAAAAAACTCCAACGAGCAAGATTTAAAAAAATACCTTAAGCAATTGGAAGAAGCTAAATCTCAATTCTTTAAAAATTAATGGTAAAAATTAGAGACATAGAATTGGGTGATTTTCCACTATTACTTGCTCCTATGGAAGATGTTAGTGATCCACCATTTAGAGCTCTATGTAAAAAACATGGTGCAGATTTGATGTACACAGAATTCATTTCTTCTGATGGATTAATTCGCGATGCAGCAAAAAGTGTTCAAAAGCTTGATATTTTTGACTACGAACGACCAATCGGCATACAAATATTTGGAGCGGATATCGAAAGTATGAAACAAGCTGCTGAAATCATCGAAAAGGCACAACCTAATTTATTAGATATTAATTATGGTTGCCCAGTAAAAAAAGTTGCTTGCAAGGGAGCAGGAGCTGGAATCCTCCAAGATATTCCTAAAATGGTTTTTATGACCTCTGAAATTGTAAAAGCAACTAGTCTCCCTGTAACTGTAAAAACAAGACTTGGCTGGGATGATGATACAAAATACGTTGTTGAGACAGCAGAGCGCTTACAAGACATTGGAATTGAGGCTATTTCAATTCATGGAAGAACAAGGAAACAAATGTATAAAGGTGAAGCTGACTGGGACTTAATTGGAAAAGTGAAAAGTAATCCGCGCATGAGAATTCCAGTATTTGGAAATGGAGATGTTGACACACCAGAAAAGGCACTTGAATATAAAAATCGCTACGGAGTTGATGGGATTATGATTGGTAGAGCAAGTATTGGCTATCCATGGATTTTCAACGAAATAAAACATTTTATGAAAACAGGCGAAAAATTAACACCACCAGACTTAAAAGACCGAGTAGAAGCTGCTAGAGAGCATTTAAGGATGAGTGTTTTATGGAAAGGTGAGCATGTTGGAATTGCCGAAATGAAAAGGCATTACAGTAATTATTTTCGAGGCATAGCCCATTTTAAAGATTTCAAAACAAAATTGGTGTCTTCTTTTAATCTAAATGAAATTAATGAAACTCTAGATTATATCGAAGTTCACTCAGAAGAATTTAGTTTTGTGCTTTCAGAGTAAATCAAATCAACTTATTTCTCCTAAAAATTCTTTTAACCGGAATTTGAAGACTTCCAACTAATTCATGTCGATTTAAAGAATCAATATTAAAACGATAAATCGTCCCTTTATTTGTCCATACAATACTGTTGTTTGAGCTATTCAACAATCTAGGAGCTTGATTTCCTGAATAAAGCTGAATGTTGCCTTTTTCTTGGCGGATTGAAAGTAAAGGAGAATATAAAATACGAATTTTTCCAGATTCAGAAGTCATTATTCCTTTTGCAAATAAGCGATTTATAAATTTCTTCCCATTCTCATTAGAAGAAAAGTATAGCGAATAACCAGGCACTAAAACATCACGGTATTTTTGAACCTCAGTCGTATTAAAATTCTCGTCAAGCTCTGTCTCAATATAATTCTCTCTGGTTTTTTGAGTGCCTCCTTCGACAAAACATAAATCTCCTTCCCAAGCTTTTATAAAATCAATAAAAGGGAAGCCAATTCGTTTACCTAAATTCATACCCAACAATAAAAAAGGATCATCTAAGTGCATTTTCAATTCAGAAATATCTAAATGTAATTCTACTGATTTACTAGCATTAGGAACAGATGAATATGCCAAACCTTCATTCTTTTGTTTGATATAAAAAGGTTTTGTCTTTTTAAGAAAACATTTTAAATTAAAACTTAATGAATCACTATCATGAGCAAAAATTGCAGTTCTTATTCCTGCATCTTTTAATTTAGGCCAATTTGAGTATATAACAAGGTGTTCATTTTTAAAATTCTCATCTTTAAAAAATCTATTCCATAAAGGAAGTGTTTTTTTGTACTTAGCTTTCAGAACATAATTCAATGTTTTTGAAAATGAATTTCCTCTATAAATAAGTAAATAATTAAGTCCATAATGTAAAAAAATATTTTCTTTTTTACTAAAAAAAACTTTTTGTTTTTCAATAATAGTATCTTTTATGTTCACGGATTTTCGGATACGTTCAAGTCCTGCTGCTATTTTTACACTATCTCTCACATAGATCATACAACCACCATCTCCAGATTCATTCCCAAAAACATAAATGGGTTTTTGTAAATTTAATCCATAAGCCTTTCCTTGACTCAATAAAAACTCCTTAGATGTAACATCTCTAAATGGTAGCTTATGATAATACATCATGCCACTTGTTTCACGGGCAAGTTCAAGAATATTTACTCTACCAATAAAATCCGCACTTGGCAAGCGGTCAATTAGTCGAGCTTCTATTTTTTTTTGAAAAAAAAATGGTTTTAAAAATAAAAAGCAAGCAAGAGCTACTGCAAGAAATATAATGAGAAATACTTTTCGAACCACAAGTACTTATTTTGAAACGACATAAATTGTATTAATCAAGTCCAATAGATGTTTTCCTGATTGTTCTATTCCTGAGAAAGAATAAGTAAGATTCAGCGATGTTTTTTCTTTAGTTGTTTTACTTGATCTTAATTCAATGCTGCCAGACTTCCCTCTTAATGATTCTATCATTTCATTTTGTTTTGGACTCAACAAATCTTTTGGAAAACGATTTAATGTTGTTTTTACATCTAAATTAGCATACATAAAGCCACTTTTCTTAGCATTTTTAAATTTTACATTATTTATTGATTTTGAACCATATCCAAGGGCATGATTCAGCGCAAGATCTTGATCATTAGTAAAGATGAATAATCCATTTTTATTTAACATGTAAAGGGGTGCTGAATCAAAAATCGCATTTTCAAAGCACCAATAATTCCCCATGTTTTTAACTTTAGATGTTAATCGACCTAAGTGTTTTAGAACTTTTTCAGGAATATCATTTCGTTCAATTGAAAATCCAACAGTGAAAATCGGCATATCTTCTTCTGCTTCGGCTTCTTTTTCTCCATATTCAAAAGTTTCTTCGTCATAGAAAAACTCTATTTTCTTTGTTATAATCTTTTTAATGCCATTAAAGGAGCCAAACATACTTCCTTTATAAGTACCAAATAGTGCATCTTTGTTTACAAACTCGTTTAGTAATTCAATTGTAAGGACATTCATGGCAATTTGCGCATTTTTTTCTTGTTCAAGAAGGGGCATTATTACTTCAAAAGCTTTTTCATAGGCTTTTCGAAGATTTATATTATATGTAAAATAAGCTGAACTTGATTCAGGAATATACTTTAATACTTGTTTATCAAACTGTGAACTATTCATTTCAGTATAAATAGATCCTAATTTTTCGCCATACAGAACCTCAATAGCAAATTCTACTGATTTATCTTTGAGAAGTAAATCTCCAAGAATAAGATTTCCCGCATACAATTCCTGAATATTTTTGTACAAGCTGGGAAGAACAGTTTGAAAATACCATAAGCCACTTGACTTATCGATATTACGCGCATTATCCATGTAAAAAATACCTTCTACAGGATGCAACAACTGAGCTTCAAATCGAGGATCTAAACGTATTAAGTTATCATTTTGTACAAATAACTGAATTAGTATTTTGTCTAATTGTTCATGCTGTAATACTAGTTGAACACTATCGCGCAATTCGTTATAATTTTTTTCATTTGGATCAAGAGTAGCATCTGGAAAAGAAATTTCTTTCTGTGTATTCTCATCATAAATTTCTTCGTTTAAAACATCTTCATTCACTTCTTCATAGTATTCATAAGGATTTTCGTTGCCTCTTGCATACCAAATAGAATCCGTAACCTGATCTATTAATTCCATACTCGGTTCAACACGAATTAAAAGAGCAGCACCATCCTTAACAATTAGGTTATTAAAAAAAGACTGATATACTTGAGTACCATTTAAGTTAGGATAAGCGGTTACTTCAAAATCATCAAATACAGAAAACATTTGTTCTTTATTTTTAATTCCAAAGGTGAAGCCTGAAAGCTCACATTTATCGAGTTTACCATAAAAAATATTAAATCGTTGATCAAAATCCAAACCTGCATCTTTTAACGTTTTTCCGCTTGTAGATCCATCGAATAACTCTTGATGAATTTCCTCCATAAACTCATAGCTGATCAGCTCATCAATTGAAATTTTTTGAAGTAAGTTTATATTATTTATACTGAAAACTGTAACAGCATCTTTTGGGATCAAAGTTTCAGATTTCTGAGCAGATAAAAGAGTAGAAATTGAAATAAATGAAAGAAAAATTATATTTTTTAGCTGCATTTGTTCAGATATTATTTAACGAAATTACAAAATATCTTCATTGTCTAATTAGGAATTAAATAGATTGTATTTTCTAACAAAGAATGTTTTTCTTTTAAACTATATGTATCAGTTCGTAACATCAATGCTTTTTTATCTTTTGAAAGCTTTGAAAGTGGATTTTCAAAGCGCTCTACCCCCCTATCAAAGCGAGTAATAGAAGTGTAAGTTCCGGTTTTTAAAAGGGATAAATCATTTTCAGTAATCCCGTTTAACTTATTTGTAGCAATAGAAGGAACAGAACGTTCTAAAACTTTTGAATCCCAGAAAAGCCAGGAAAAATCCGAGGCTAAAATAGACTTATCATTTAAAGTAATGGAAAAGGTTTTTCGAAGACCTTCTTGAAGTAAATCAATGCTAGTAAAATCACATTCAAATTTAAAAATAAAATCAGTGTAATTTTCAGATATACTTATATTTGATATACCATTTTGTAGACTCAATGTTTTTTTAAACAAAGAAACTTTTGTTTTAATTTCTTCAATACTTGGAACTTTCTTTCCGTCTAAACTATCCAAAGCCAAGATTGAATTTACCTTCACACGACTTGAACTTAAATTTATCGCATATTTTAAAGTTCCAGAGCCATCGTCGTGAATTGTTAGTTCGTCCATTATCTCAATACAAGATTGAAAAATAAGAAGGCAAAATATAAATAGGAAAGAAACTAGTTTATTCACATCACAAATTTAGTCAAACAAGAGACAAAATGAATACAATGCATTAAAAAATAAAGAAATGATTTAATCAGAGAAAAGCGAGTCAACAAAAACCTTACGGTCAAATAATTGTAAATCCTCCATTTTTTCGCCTACACCAATATATTTTACAGGAATTTTCATTTGATCAGAAATTCCAATCACCACACCACCTTTTGCCGTGCCATCTAATTTCGTGATAGCCAGTGCATTAATAGCTGTAGTCTCAGAAAATTGTTTAGCTTGTTCAAAAGCATTTTGACCGGTAGAACCATCTAAAACTAATAAAATTTCATGCGGAGCGTCTGGAATTATTTTTTCCATTACCCGCTTTATTTTACTTAATTCGTTCATCAAATTGACTTTATTATGCAATCTTCCTGCAGTATCAATTATAACAACATCTGCATTTTGAGATTTTGCAGATTGCAAAGTATCAAAAGCAACACTTGCTGGATCAGCACCCATTCCTTGTTGAACAATTGGAACGCCAACACGCTCAGCCCAAATTATTAATTGATCTACAGCTGCTGCTCGAAATGTATCTGCTGCACCCAAAACAACTTTTTTTCCTGATTTTTTGAATTGATGTGCTAATTTCGCGATGGTAGTCGTTTTCCCAACTCCATTTACTCCAACAACCATAATTATATATGGATTTCCATCACTAGGAACGGTAATTTCTAGTTGACCATTTTGATTGGAGTTATTTTCCTCTAAAAGAGAGCTGATTTCATCTCGGAGTATGCCATTTAGTTCTGCTGTACCAACAACTTTATCTCTGGAAACTCGCTCTTCAATGCGCTTGATGATTTTTAAAGTAGTTGCAACACCAACATCTGAAGAAATTAGAATATCTTCTAGCTTATCAAGAACTTCATCGTCAACTTTTGACTTACCAACTAGAGCGCGCGTAATCTTAGAAAAGAAAGATTGCTTGGTTTTTTCTAAACCAACATCTAATGTTTCCTTTTTGGAACGTGAAAAAAAATCGAATAGACCCATAATGAGAAAAAAAAAGCCTCCAAAAGGAAGCTTAAAGTTATATTAAAAAATTAGTTCTTATCGAACCATTCTTTGACTTTATCATTGTGAACAATTTCTTCCTTGAAAGTATAAGAACCAGTTTTTTCTGATTTTATCATTTTTATCACTTTCGTATGCTCCTTACCGCCACCTTTTTGAAGCGTTGCTACAACTTTCTTTGCCATGTTCTTTTATTTAATTTCTTTGTGAAGCGTATATTTTTTTAGAACAGGATTAAATTTCTTAATCTCCATTCTATCAGGCGTATTCTTACGATTTTTTGTCGTAATGTAACGAGAAGTTCCCGCCATTCCTGTTTCTTTGTGCTCTGTGCACTCTAAAATTACTTGAATTCTATTTCCTTTTGTTTTCTTAGCCATTTTTTGTTGTTTACCCTGTGATTTTAGACAGCACTATTTTAAATATCCCTTTAGTCTTGCTTCTTTCAAACAAGCAGAAATTCCTTTCTTATTGATTGTTCGAAGAGCCGAAGTTGAAATTTTCAAAGTAATATAAGACTCATCCTCGGGAATGAAGAAACGTTTCGTAACCAAATTTGGAAAGAAGCGACGCTTTGTTTTTCTATTAGAGTGAGATACGTTATTCCCCACCATTACTGACTTTCCTGTTAATTGACAAACTCGTGACATGACTTATATATTACTTTAATACTGTAAAAAGCGATTGCAAAGGTAACAACTTATTTCATACACGCCAAATGTTA
>JBIKOE010000057.1:0-10488 GCA_044358215.1 Crocinitomicaceae bacterium | reverse complement strand
AGTATCAGCTTGTGATTCTTATGAATGGAACGGAACAACGTATTCATCATCTGGAATTTATACAGGAACAACAGTCAATTGTATTACAGAATCTTTGAGCTTAACAATAACTCCAAGTTCTATAAATACAACAACCGTTTCAGCTTGTGATTCTTATGAATGGAATGGAACAACGTATTCATCATCTGGAATTTATAGTGGAACGACAGTCAATTGTGTTAGCGAATCTTTGAATTTGACAATTACGCCTAGTTCAACAAATATAACAGAAGTATCAGCTTGTGATTCTTATACTTGGAACGGAACAACGTATTCATCATCTGGAATCTATAGTGGAACGACAGTCAATTGTGTTAGCGAATCTTTGAATTTGATAATTACACCTAGTTCTGTAACTACTTCATCAGCTTCGGCTTGTGGGAGTTATAATTGGAACGGAATAACTTATTTATCATCTGGAATTTATAGTGGAACGACAGTCAATTGTGTTACCGAATCTTTAAATTTGACAATTACGCCTAGTTCAACAAATACTACAACAATTACTTCGCTTGATTCATATACTTGGAATGCAAATGGAGTAAGCTATACTCAATCTGGATTATATACTGGACCTATAGTTTCTTGTGTAACTCAATATCTTAATCTCACCATTAATTCATCAGGAATATCAGAAGAAGAACTTGCTCTTTTTTCAATTTATCCAAATCCAGTTGAAACTATTCTTTATATTGACTTCAGTGATCAAAAGCAAAGAGCGTATTTAATTTTCGATAATTTTGGATCAATTGTTAAGAAAGGATTATTAGAAAAAAAGTCTGAGGAGATTTCTGTTTTTGAGCTTAGTTCTGGGTTTTATTATTTTCATCTCGAAGGAACAAAACCGCGAAAATTTAGTAAAATAAATTAAGAGAATAGTAAGTTAATCTAGTTTTTTATATTATTTTTAGGTTATATTTAAATTAAAAATACTTCTAGTTGAATCTTAATAAGTATTTTTGGTAGACTTTACTATTTATAACTAAACGACCTAAAAACTAATCACTTATGAAATCTCTTTACTTATCTTTATTTTTATTTGTCAGTTTCTTATTTAAAGCACAAACTTTTGAATCATTTAATTTCACTGGAGCTTTAAATGCAAATGGATGGACTAGACATTCAGGTATTGCAGGGCAATTACAAGCCTTAACTTCTGCATCAAATTCTGGCGCTAGTCTTTATTACAATAACCTTCCACTATCTGTGGGAAACAGGACGCAATTATTGGCAAGTAATGATGAGGATGTAAATAAAGCAATTACAGGAATATCCGGAGCTGGTTATTTTTCTTTTCTAATTAACGTTCCTAATACAACGGGAATGAATCCAGCGGGAGATTACTTTACAGGTTTTTCAGCAACTGCTGGATCAGCAGCAACTTCATTGGCTGGAAGAGTTTTCATTAAACCTGGAACAGTAGCAAACACCTTTCAATTAGGTATTCAAAATATGTCTGGAGGTTCTCCTACACAAACTTTTAGTCCAACAAATTATCCTTGTAATACAACACATTTTGTTGTTCTAAAGTTAAAAGCATCTGTTGCTAGTCCTGTTCAATTAGCGCAGGCATCTCTTTGGGTGAACCCAGTACCTGGATCTACTGAGCCAGCAGCAACTGTGACTAATTCTTCAGGAAGTACGGCTTATACTGTTTTTGCATCTATTTTTCTTCGACAAGGTGGTACTGCATTATCAGGAACAGGCAATATTGAACTTGATGAGTTTCGTTATGGTCCTGACTGGGCTTCAGTGACCCCAGTTAATACTGTAAGTTGTGTTTCATATGATATTTCCAATGTATCGAAATGTAGCTCTTATAGTTTTAACAACCAAATTTATACAACATCTGGCACCTATATGATAACCCTTCCAAATGCAAATGCTGCAGGTTGTGATAGTGTAATCACTTTAAATTTAATCATTAAACAACCATCTTTCTCAACGATTAATATTACAAATTGTGGAGAATATACACTGAATGGCTCTACCTACACAAGCACAGGTCAATATACTCAAACTTTAATTGATGCAAATGCTGTAGGTTGTGATAGTACTATTACCTTAAATTTAAACATTGTGAGTTCGATCAACTATTATCAAGATTTAGATAATGATGGTTATGGAAACCCAAATGTTGTTGTTTCTGCCTGTAGTGCTAACCCGGGGTACGTCACTGTAAGTGGTGACTGCAATGACAATAATGCTCTAGTTTATCCTGGAGCAACAGAAGTGCCTGAAAATGGAGTAGACGAAGACTGTAATGGTCTTGATGCACCATTGCTCCCAATTCAGTTAGGGATCTATCAATTTACAGGTACTACAACTTGCCCAAGTGCAGATAATGCGGTAGTTTCACAACCTAACAATGCAACATTTTCCTTGTTTAGCACTTTAAATACAACATGTTCTTCGTCTTCTGGAGTTTTTAATAACAGTGCTTGGAATCAAAGCGCAACAATTGATTTAAATGAATACAACCAGTTTTCTATTAGT
Source organism: Crocinitomicaceae bacterium (assembly GCA_044358215.1). GTDB lineage: Bacteria > Bacteroidota > Bacteroidia > Flavobacteriales_D > Crocinitomicaceae > UBA952. The sequence continues at coordinate 7,953 of JBIKOE010000057.1, read as the reverse complement.
TCTTCTACTTGTAATAAACTAAAATTAGATAGAATTGCTTTTCACCACAGAGCAAGTTCAACAGGAGGAACTCCAACTTGGGTTATTCGATCTAGTCTTGATAATTATTCATCAAATATAGGATCAGGTCTTTCTGGAAATAATGGGGGAGTAATTATAGACGACACTGTTTATTTAGGAACTACTTTTCATGATTTATCAAATGTTTCATTTAGATTTTATTTAATAGGAATGGGATCGTCATCTGCTACTTGGCGAATGGATAATATATCTCTTTTCGGAAATGTTATTGCTATTACAACACCTATACTTCAATCTGCAACAATTTCTTCAAATGCAACTTCGGTTTGTGCCGGAACAGATGTTATTTTTACATCAACATCTACTAATACATGGTCTTCTGCAACTTATCAATGGCAATTAAACAATGCAGATATATCAGGTGCAACAAGTAGTTCTTATACTTCTGCAAATTTGGCAAATCTTGATTCTGTAAGACTTATAGTTTCTACATCTCTTGGTTGTATTGCAAATCCAATTTTTACAAGCAGTGGTATTGAAATAAGTGTGAACAATAGTTCAATAAATTCAACATCACAAACTGCATGTGGCTCTTATCTTTGGAATGGAACAACGTACAGCACTTCTGGAGTTTACACTGGTGCAACTACAAATTGCGTAACAGAATCATTGAATCTGACAATAAATCCAAGTTCTACAAACTCAACATCACAATCCGCTTGTGGAAGTTATACATGGAATGGAACAACCTATACTGCATCTGGAGTTTACACTGGCGAAACTGTAAATTGCGTAACAGAATCTTTGAATTTAACCATTACACCAAGTTCTACTAACTCAACATCACAATCCGCTTGTGGAAGTTATACATGGAATGGAACGACGTATAACGCATCTGGAGTTTACACTGGCGAAACTGTAAATTGCGTAACAGAATCTTTGAATTTAACCATTACACCAAGTTCTACAAACTCAACATCACAATCTGCTTGTGGAAGTTATACATGGAATGGAACGACGTATAATGCATCTGGAGTTTACACTGGCGAAACTGTAAATTGCGTAACAGAATCTTTGAATTTAACCATTACACCAAGTTCTACTAACTCAACATCACAATCCGCTTGTGGAAGTTATACATGGAATGGAACAACGTATAATTCTTCTGGAGTTTATACTGGTGCAACTACAAACTGTGTAACTGAATCTTTGGATTTAACCATTACACCAAGTTCTACTAACTCAACATCACAATCCGCTTGTGGAAGTTATACATGGAATGGAACAACGTATAATTTATCTGGAGTTTATACTGGTGCAACTACAAACTGTGTAACTGAAACCTTAGATTTAACCATAACGCCAAGTTCTATAAATACTACAACTACATTAGCTTCAGGTCCGTATACATGGAATGGACAAACATATACATCTTCAGGAGTTTATACTGGTACTACAGAAAATTGCGTTACACAAGAATTAAATCTTACAATTACACCATTAACTGCTTCTCTTTCACTTCAAATGTTCTTGGATGGATATTACATTTATGGTTCAAATCCTGCAAGCATGAGAGCGGCTAGATATATTAATCTCATAGAATCTGGATCAGCAAATCCCGGAGCTATTACAGATGTTGACGTAATCACTGTTGAATTAAGAAGTGCAGCCAGTCTTCATCTTGTCGCTTATAGTGTTTCTCCTATTTTACAAAAAAATGGTAGCGTGCAGTGTACGTTTCCAGTTGGTGCATTAGGTAATTCATATTATGTTGTAGTTAAACATAGATCTTCATTACCATTATGGAGTGCAAATCCTGTAACTATATCAGGTTCAACAGCTCTTAATTTTTCCAATAATATTGCAACTGCTTATACTGATGGTTCTGTAGCCCCAATGTCAACATTAGTTTCAGGTTTATATGCATCAAGATTGGGAGAGTTGAATGGAGATGGGTATTTAGATGGTGTGGATTATACAGTTTTTGAAACCGATACTTATTTATCGCAATATGGAGGTTTATACTTGCTAAATGGAGACTTCAATGGTGATGCGTATGTTGACGCTAGCGACTTCGCGGTTTTTGATTTTAACGCAAGATTAGGTTCTTATGAACAAAGACCGTAGATAGTTTAAATTTATTTAGAAACTTTTTTTGTTGTTTAAGAATTCGTTTTTAATTCTCTAAAATAGATAACAAATAGTTTTTATAATTTTAATTACTTAGAAATCTCTGAAAATTAGAATTTATACTATTTTAACATGGATATACTACCAACTACAGTTTTCACCTCTTTACTTGAACTTTCACTGTAGCTTAAAAAATAAGAATATATTCCATCTAATGCTCTGCTCTGACCATAATTACCATCCCAATATGCAGAAACATCATGACTCTCAAAAACTAACTCTCCCCATCGATTGTAAATCCAAAATCCAAAATTTGACGGATCTACCTCTCCCGAAAATATAGGCTGAAAGACATTGTTGCACTCGTCTCCATCGGGCGTGAAAGTATTCGGAATATACACCATAAAATCATTCATTATTTGAATACTGTTGAAAGTAGAATTTATACATCCAAATGAAGATTCTACTACTAGAGTGACCAATTGAAATCCTTCAGAAAATGGAAATGTATAATCAAATTCAGTTTGATTTTGAATAAAACTAATCCCTTCTATTGTCCAAGTATTAGAAATCCCACCAACAGAAGTATTCACTATATGTCCTATGGGTTCTCCTATTGAAATAGTGGAAGGACTAAAATAAAAATTTGCCGTGGGGTTAGGATAAACTATTACGCTTACATTTTCGGGTTGTGAAGCACATCCGTTTTGATTTGTCCCAATAACTTGGTAAGTGGAGGAAGTAGTTGGAAATACTATTAAACTTCCATTTATTTCTTGAGTAAGAGTAGGTGACCATTGGTAGCTAAGAGCTCCTGATGGAGTTAAAGTAGCTGATTCACCCTCACAAATTGATTCATCATTTATACTAATGACAGGCAGGGCCATGGAAGAAAGGCTCAAGTAAATAATAGAATCGCAGCCATTACTATTTTGTAAGGTATCGGTATAATTTCCTGCAGCAGAAAGAAAAAGACCGTTAAAATTATAACTTGAATTAATACAAAAAGAGTCACTGACATTACTATTTGTTATTGGTAGTTCAGATATAATAATGGCATCACTATCCGAACAGCCGTTAATATCATAAACATCAACATTAAATATACCAGCTACATAAGTTGTAATAGCTGAAGAAACAGCACCATTTGACCAAACTTGGCTACTAAAATTTCCATTTACTTGAATAACTAAAGAATCTCCTTGACAAAAGGATAAATCAGGACCTAGATTAACTGAAATTGAATTTAATGCTACTACGATAGAATCCCTGGCAAATCCGCATACACTGGGAACCTCAACCCAATATACGCCTGGGACACTCACTTGAATATTGGAGGTGTTAGCTCCGTTACTCCATAAATAACTTGGGAAAATTGTGTCTAATGTTAATGCGATACTTTGTCCAGGACAAATAGCGGTATCTACTCCAAGATTAGGACTGGGGCCAGCAATAGGAAGTTGATAATTGTATAGTACTTGTCCATTTGTCCCTGGAGTTGCTCCATGACTAGTTCCCGCACAAGCCGGGCCGGTATGAAGTACCATTCCAGAATTACCACCTGAAATTTGCGTTAGAATATTTGCTGGAGCACTTGGAGAAGAAAAAGCAACAGTCCCACCGCCACCACCGCCGCCAGGTCCATGGCAGGCAGCAACCCATAAAGTACTAAAAATATCACCGCCATTTCCACCTTTTACGTCAATATTTAGCGGTGAAGAAACTGTATTGGAGATAAGATAAACACAACCACCTGCACCTGCACCACCAGCACCTTCTGAATCCGAATTACCTATTACATTTGCCCCACTTGCATTGATAATGTTATTATTTCCATTGATGAGTGGAGAAATCAAAAATACCATACCTCCACCATTGCTTCCCTCTGTTGCCGTCAAGCCATTATCGCGATATCCACCGCCTCCGCCGCCACCTAAAAATGCTTTATAATTAGAATAATTCAATCCAAAACCACCTACTCCAAAAGAAGCATCTAATTGGCAGCTTCCATACCATTCATTTCCACCTCTTCCACCAGAACCACCATTTCCACCTCCGCCTGCTCCCGGATTTCCAGTATTTGAACCACCTCCACCATTTGCTAAAGGTGCTCGATTTCCATCTTGCCCTGATGGAGCAGCAGCTACTCCTTCCCCTTTTTTTCCGGCATTATTTGATGAATTGGCCCAATTCATATCACCACAATTAAAAAAACCTGTTGTGAAAGTACCTCCAACAAAACCAGCACCAGAAACATTTATGTCGGAGTTAAACGTTATACTTCCAGTCGCTTTAATGGCTACAATTCCACCTGTGGTGCCATTCCAGGGTTGACTAGTTACTGTCCCTGAAATAGTAACATTGTTATACACCGCAACTTTCAGCAATTGAACAAAACCACTTACTGTATATGATTTACAAAGATTAGATTCAAATGTCAAGGTATTTCCAACTTTTGAAAGAATCGTTGCAAATTCAAAATTTCCAGCGTTGTTTAGGTTGGTGATGGTCCCGAAAGCTTGAACATTACCCGTAGTGATTGTGGCGCCTTTCATCTGAATTAAAAGCACATAATCGCCAACATTAAAAGAAGATGCATTAGAGACAGATACTGAATTAATGGAGACATTAGTAACGCTGGTATAAGAATTGACAGTACCAGAAATGGTTTGTGCATTAGTTTGTTGAGCAAAAAAGCAAGAGAATAAATAAAAAAAAATAATTACGATAAAACGAGAATTCGTTAACATAAATATTGAAATTAAAACATTCTTAAAGTCGTGTTTTTTTATTTGTTATTTTTCATTGAAAACTTCAATAGAAAACGAATAGCTTTCCATGATTTGATTTACAAGCATTTTTTTGCAAGCATCATCTACTTTTTTTGTTGCTTCAGACTCAGATTTAGCATCAACAAACAGACGAATATGTTTGCCAATACGAACACCATTAATTTCTGGTAGTCCAATATTTTTCATAGTATTAGATACAGCTTTTCCTTGAGGGTCTAACAATGCGTCGTGCGGCATTACATCTATTTCAGCTTTAAACTTCATGTTTCTTTAGTTGATAATTTTCGATAAGTGATAAAAATAAATACAAAAATACAATAATGAGAATTGCCCAAATCCAAAAAAGAGGAATAATTATCAACGAACTTCCAACAAGAATATAGCGGAATTTATTTTCATTCAAAGTCCATGTTTTAAATTTGAGAGAAATTAAAGGGATATCTGTAACCATTAATACTGAAAATAAAACTGTAATTGCTGACAAAGTATAACAATCAAAAAGTAGTAAAATCCACTTTTCTTGGTGTTCCCATTGATTTAAATTAAAGGAAAAATATAGCGGAAAAAAAAGAAAAAATATCGTGTTTAAAGGAGTTGGAACTCCCCGAAAACGATCACTTTGTCGCTTGTCTAAGTTAAATTTTGCCAAACGAAACATTGCAAAGAAAGGAATTATTAATGCCGTGAATGGTAAGTACTTTATGGAAGCATCAAAATCATTTGGCACACCATAAATTAATGCTTGAATCCAATCCCATATTTGTATGAAAGCATAATAACTTAATTCTGTATTTTGAAAATTTGTTCCAGATTCTTCTGACAGCAAAGTGCTGAAATCGATTCCGATAACGATCATTACTAACATGATAATTCCTGGAGCAATTCCAAAAGTAACCATATCAGCAAGTGAATCTAATTGTTTTCCAAGTTCTCCTTGAATGTTCATTTTTCGAGCAATGAAGCCATCTAGAAAATCAAAAACCACAGCAGCTAATATAAATAAGGGAGCAAGATCTATTCTTCCGAATAAGGCCAAAATAATTGAGACAAAACCACAAAGCATATTTGCAGCAGTGAATAAATTTGGAATATTGAACATCCTGAACATCCTGAACATCCTCTCGTATTAATTTAATTTAGTTAAAGATTATGTAAATATTCTTTGACTATTTTTATCATGCTATTCTGCAAAGAACACAATTTTTTAGCAAAGAAGGTGTTATTGAATATAAAAAATCTTTTTTATGCGTATTTTTTTAGGTTTTCTTTTTTCTTTAGTAACTTTTTCTATCAGTTTTTCTCAAACTTCGGCTCCTAAATATTCAAATGAATTTATGTCTCTAGGAGTTGGGGCAGCTTCTTTAGGTTTGGGTTCTGCAGTTGTTGCTTCTTCAAATGATGTAAATTCAATTTATTGGAATCCAGCGGGCTTAACGAATGTAGACAAATTTTTGGAGGTTTCCTTCATGCATTCTGAATACTTTGCAGGAATTGCAAAATACGATTATTTGGGTTTTGCTCATTCAATTAACGCAAAAAGCACAATTGGTTTTGCAGCGCTTCGCTTCGGTGTAGATGATATTCCAAATACTACTCAGCTTATAGATAACAATGGTGTAATTAACTATAATAACATTACAAAATTCTCAGCAGGTGATTATGCTTTTCTGTTTTCTTATGCTCGAAAGTTAAAAACTCCAGGATTAAGCATTGGAGGTACTGCAAAAGTTATTTACCGTAAAATTGGTGACTTTGCAAAAAGTTGGGGTTTTGGTTTGGATGCAGGCTTACAATATCAGCGACCAAAAAATTGGCGTTTTGGACTTATGGCAAGAGATGTCTCTACAACATTTAATGCATGGGTGTTTGACATAAATCAGCAAACAACAGATGTTTTCTTAAGTACGGGAAATGCTTTACCGAAAGATGGGATTGAATTAACACTTCCGCGTTTTATCCTTGCAAGTGCTTGTAAATTTGATATTGGTAAAAAAGGAATTAATATCGGCGGGGAAATGGATATTGACCTAACAACTGATGGACAAAGAAATACTTTGATTCAATCAAATTCTATTTCTATAGACCCACATTTTGGAATTGCTGTAGGCTATAAATCACTTTTTTCTGTTCGTGGAGGCATTTCTAATATTCAAAAATTCAGTAATATTGATGAAACTTCTTATCGGGGTTTTCAACCAAATTTAGGGCTTGGAATTGGTATTAAGGGTTTTAATTTAGATTATGCTTTTACAAGACTAGGAGCAGCAGATGGGGGCTACTACACGCATATTTTTTCCATAAACATGAAGCTTTCAAAACCTGTTAAATAGTTTTAGAAAAACTTACAGCTGAAAACGGCGGTATCATCTACAAAATTCAATTCGCCTCTCCAATCGTCTAATTTTGAAAATAAAATATTATTCATGTCTTCCATTTTTAAAGTAGAATATGCCTTTACGTTGTCAATTAAACGATTAACTCCAAAGTGTTCCCCATCTTTATTTTCTAATTCTACAACTCCGTCTGTATAGAGAACAAAGGTAGTATTTGGACTTAAGGTTAATTTTCCAACATTTACGTAAGGTAATTCATCCAGCATACCAAGTCCGATGCACCCTTCATTTAAAGCTGTAATTTTTCTTCCATGGAGTAAAAATGGTTGATTATGGCCAGCATTTACGTATTTCATTTTTCTAGTATGCGCATTGTAGTGTGCTATGAAAAAAGTTATAAATTTTTCTCCTTTTGTACTTTTCATTACTTTTTTATTGAGTTCTTCCATCAAAAAAGTCATTTCGAAGCGCTGGTATTTAAAAAGTGTTCTTATAGTTGCTTGAAAGTTTGCCATTAGCAAAGCTGCACTAATTCCTTTACCTGAAACATCCGCAATACAAATAATATATTCTTCATCTCCAAGAGGTATAAAGTCATAATAATCGCCACCAATTGCGTGACGAGGAATATAACGTGCAGATAAATCCATTTTCCGATTAGATGGTAATTCTGATGG
>JBIKOE010000056.1:0-10621 GCA_044358215.1 Crocinitomicaceae bacterium | reverse complement strand
TTCGGGAGGATGCTCAAATTTTGTATGGCTTTTTTACAAAAGAAGAACGTGAAATGTTTAATTATTTAATCAGTGTTTCCGGAATTGGTCCCAATACAGCAATGATCATGTTGTCTTCTCTTATTCCTGAAGAAATTGCACATGCAATTCAAACAGATGATTTTATTACGATTCAAGGAATCAAAGGTATTGGAGCAAAGACAGCACAAAGAGTTATAATTGATCTAAAAGGGAAGGTTATTAAATTCAGTTCTGGCAGTGAAACATTCGTTTTAAAAGGCAATAAAACTAGATTTGATGCGTTAAATGCATTAGTTTCTCTTGGATTTGATAAAAAATCTACTGAAAAAGTATTGGATAAAATCGATAGCGGAGAACAAACAGTTGAACAATTAATTAAAGAAGCCCTTCGATTGCTGTAGTTACATGAAAAGCAACAAAATCTATTTTAAATATAAATTAAATAAACTTTTTTTATTTGGTTTATTCTGCTTGCTTTCTACTTTTTCCATAGCTCAAAATCAAATTACCCTTCCATTTCCAATTACAAATCCATTAAATCCAACTCAAAATACTCCTCAAAGCTTTGATTTAGGAGATCCAACAAGTCTCAACCAGTCAATTGTTTACAATCCAGAAACAGGAACCTACATCTTCAGTGAAACTTTAGGTAATGGGCTTTTTTTTAGAAATCCTTCGATGATGACATTAGAGGAATATTTAAAATATGAGGAACGAAAGTTAATGAAACAAGATTGGCAGGAAATAATTGAAGAACAAACCGTAGAAAATAGAGCATTTGAATTACCTATAAAAATAAAAGGCAAAATTTTTAAAAACATTTTTGGATCAGATACGATTAAAATAATACCTGGAGGAAATTTAGAATTATCCTTAGGTTTGTCTTCTTCTCGTGTAGATAATCCTATGTTACCTTTGCGTCAAAGAAACATAACTCGCTTTGACTTTAATCAAAATATTAATTTAGATATTACCGGTCAAATTGGAACAAGGGTTAAACTATCTGCTAAATACAATACAGGTGCTGGTTTTGATTTTGAAAATACCACAAAAATGGAATACACAGGGACTGAAGATCAAATTCTTCAAAAAATTGCTCTAGGTAATGTTTCCCTTACCTTACCAACAACTTTAATTCAAGGATCTCAAACCTTATTCGGAGCAAAAACACAATTAAAATTTGGGAGAGCCACAATTGATTTAATTGCTGCATCATCCAAAGGCAAGCGAACAGAAATAAATGTTTCCGGTAAAGCACAAACTCAAGAAATCAATGTAACAGCAGATAATTATGATGCTAATAAGCACTATTTTTTAAATCTTTATCACCATCAAAACTATGATTTTGCAATGTCAACACTTCCTGTTGTAAGTTCCACAACTTTTATTACGCGAATTGAAGTTTGGATAACTAATCGCACAAGTGTAACTGAAAATACACGGAATATTATTGCTTTTACCGATTTAGGAGAGTCAAAACCTGAAAATTGCCAAGGGAATCCAATTAATTTTTCTTTAGATATTCAACCAGATAATACTTCAAATTCATTGTACAACTGGGCAGCGACACAACCCTCAATTAGAGACTTTTCAAATTCTGTACAAGTTCTATCAAATCAAGTTTCTACTCCTGGACCATTTAAGCCTGCTATTCATTATGAAAAATTGGAAAATGCTAAAAAACTCAGTGAAACAGAATTTACTTACAATGCACTTTTAGGTTATATCTCACTAAATACAAATCTAAATAATGACGAGGTACTTGCTGTTGCTTATGAATATACTTACCGAGGTGAAACATTTCAAGTTGGTGAATTTTCGACAGACGGCTCTAATGGTCAAGAAGCATTAATTTTAAAATTATTAAAGCCAACTATTACGAATCCTAATAATAAAATTTGGGATTTGATGATGAAAAATGTTTATTCTATTCAATCAGCACAAGTTGATCAAACAGGTTTTAGATTAGACATTCTATACAATAATCCCGAAACATCTGTTTTAGTGCCATTTTTTCCAATGGATGGTGTTAATGATAAACAACTTGTTACTTTATTAGAAATGGATAAAATCAATCAAAATAATCAACCCTTTTCAGATGGAGTATTTGATTTTTCTGCTTTTAATCAAATTGGAAATAAAATTGAGAATGGAGGAACTATTAATAAAAAATCAGGAAGAATATTCTTTTCCACTGTTGAGCCATTTGGCAAAACACTTAAATTAAAACTTCAAAATGCTGGCATAGCAGATGCTATTATAAATAAAGTTGTCTTCTCTGAACTTTACGATTCGACTAAAACTGCAGCTCAACAAATACCGAGTAAAAATCGATTTTCATTTAAAGGACAATGCCAATCATCTATTAGTTCAGATATACCACTAAATGCTTTGAATGTGCCTCCAGGATCTGTTACGGTTACTGCTGGAGGTATAAGTTTAATTGAAGGGACTGATTATTCTGTCGACTACAATCTTGGAAGAGTAAAGATTTTAAATTCGGGTATTCTAGAGTCAAATACACCCATAAAAGTTTCTTTGGAAAGTAATTCAGTATTTGGATTTCAAGCAAGAACAATGATTGGAGGGCACTATCAATATCGTTTTAATGAAAAATTTAAAGTAGGAGGGACATGGGTTAGAATGATGGAGCGACCCGTAACGCAAAAAGTAGATTTTGGAAGTGAACCATTTAAAAATAATATTATAGGCTTAGATTTAGCATTTAGGACAAACGTCCCATTTTTAACAAAATTAATAGATTTATTGCCGGTAATCTCTACCAATCAAATGTCGACGATCTCATTTACTGGAGAATTTGCACATCTAATTCCAGGCCAACCAAGAGCAATAAATAAATCTGGTACTTCCTACATAGATGATTTTGAAGCAGCACAAAGCATTATTGATTTAAAATCAGTTACATCTTGGTACCTAGCCTCTGTTCCTCAAGGACAACCAAACCTCTTTCCTGAATCTAGTATTAATAATTTATCTGCTGGATTTAAACGTTCTGCAATAGCTTGGTATATGATTGACCCTGTTTTTTACCAAAGTAATTCTCTCACTCCTGAGCACATCAAACAAAACCCTCAAATGCTCTACGATAGCAGAATGAGATTGGTTAATCAAACAGATATTTTTCCTAATTTACAGCAACAATATGGCTCTATTCCTAATCTTTCTGTCTTAGACCTTGCCTATTATCCATCTGAAAGAGGAATGTATAATTATGATACAACTGCTACTTTAAATTCAGATGGGACATTTATAAATCCTGAAAATCGTTGGGGAGGAATTATGCGTTCATTATCAACGAATGATTTTGAGCAAACAAATATAGAATTTATTCAGTTTTGGGTGCTAGATCCGTTCAATGAAGATGCGGAAAATGCAAACCCAAATAGCAGCCATTCAGGAGGCGAATTATATTTTAATCTTGGTAATATTTCTGAAGATATTCTCCCAGATTCTCGTAAAAGTTACGAAAATGGTTTGCCTGCTCTATCTACTTCTTTGACAGATAACATTGATACAACTGTATGGTCAAGGATTTCTTCCCAACAAGCAGTCGTTAATGCTTTTGATAATGTAGAGGAAGCACGCTTAAATCAAGATGTGGGACTTGATGGATGGAATAGTGAAAATGAAAAAACTGCTTATTTAAATTTTGTGAATTGGGTTCAAAATAATCCTGTTTTGACAACTGCAACAAAAGATAAAATTACTAACGATGCTTCTAACGATAATTATAATTATTACCTAGATGATGATTTCGATGCGCAACAATTAGATATTCTTAAGAGATATAAGAGTTACAATGGACTAGAAGGCAACTCACCTACCACAGAATTCTCAAATAATTTAAATGGAGATGGATACCCCACTCAAGCAACTAATAGACCAGATATAGAAGATATAAACGCAGATAATAACCTCTCAGAAACTGAAAATTATTTTCAATATAAAGTTAAACTCCGTCCAAATGAAATGGAAGTTGGAAGTAATTTTATAACAAATGTTCAAACATACCAAAACGGAAATAAAACAGAGAAATGGTACCAGTTTAAAGTTCCTTTAGCTGCTTATGAGAAAAAAATAAATGGTATTCAGGATTTTCGCTCCATTCGTTTTATGAGAATATTTTTAAAGAATTTTGATGAAGAAGTAATTCTACGTTTTGCTAAGCTTGAATTCATTCGTGGAGAATGGCGAGGATTTAGACAAGATCTCACTCAACCAGGACTTGGCATTCAAACTGATCCAAACCTAACAACTTTTAATATTGGTGCAGTAAATGTTGAAGAAAACGACCAACGATATCCTGTAAAATATGAAGTTCCACCCGGAATTACAAGGGAAATAGATCCTTCTCAAGTATACGAACGACAAATGAATGAACAATCATTGATGCTTGAGGTATGTAATTTACAAGATGGAGATGCGCGCGCAGCATATCGTAATGTCCAATTTGATGTTAGGACATATAAAAAATTAAAAATGTTTGTTCATGCGGAAGAAGTAATTCCAAATACACTTAATAATCAAGACTTAACCCTTTTTGTGCGACTTGGGACTGATTTTGTCGAGAATTATTATGAATATGAAATGCCAATGGATGTGACAGATTGGGGTGTAACTAGTCCTGATGCTATTTGGCCTGAAAATAACAACGTAGAAATTATATTTGATGACTTTCTAAATCTCAAGAAGGAAAGGAATACAAAAATAGAACAAGGAGCTAGTGGAATATCTTATATTGTAGAGTACAGCAAACTTGATCCTGTCAATCAAAAAAGAAAAATAAAAGTTAAAGGGAGCCCAAACTTACAAGGAATAAAAACAATAATGATTGGCGTCAGAAATCCTCTTAAAAATGATCCTGATAATATTTGGAAGCCCGATAATGGAGATGCTGAATGTGCGATTGTTTGGGTTAATGAATTACGGCTAACGGACTTTGTGAGCGAAGGTGGTTCTGCTGCAATTGGTCAAATGCAAGTACAACTTGCTGATTTTGGAACAGTGGCAGCGTCAGGTAACTACTCGGGAATCAATTGGGGAAGTGTAGAAAGTAGAGTGCAAGAAAGACAAAGAAATGAAAGAATAGGAATAGACATAAATACAACTCTACAATTGGGACAATTTTTTGGAAAGCAAGCCCGATTATCTCTTCCTTTTTTTTATGGTTATTCGCGTGGAGTAATCAACCCTGAATACGACCCTTTCAATCCAGATATTAAACTAAAAGACTACGATGCAGCAACACGAAAAGAGCGAGCGAAATTAGGGCAAGATTTTAATGAACGACGCTCCTTTAATTTTACAAATGTGCGTAAAGAATTGAAAGCAGGAGGGAAACCACACCTTTGGAATATATCTAACTTTTCATTAACATACGCTTTTTCTGAAGATTTAAAGCGAGATTTTAACACCAACTATGATAATACAAAGACATGGACTGGCTCATTAAATTATAATTACACATTTGCTGGTAAAGGAATTGAACCATTTAAAAAATGGAAGCCTGTTGAAAAAAATAAAAACTTAGCTATAATAAAAGACTTTAATCTTTTTCTATTGCCTAAAAACATTTCATTTAGCAATGAATACTCAAGAATTTTTAATCAACGGCAGATAAGAAATAACCTCGTTCCAGATTATGAATTTCAACCTGTTTACTTAAAAAGATTTGATCTAGTTAGAAACTACCAAATTGGATATGACCTTACAAAAAATATCAAAACTACGTTTTCGGCTGTTAATAAATCAATTTTTGAAGAGGGTAATCACGGAATTGATAGAAAACTAGACCCTGAGGGATATCAAGAGTTTTTAGATACATTAAGTTCACAAATCAATACAGGTGGAATTACCATAGATTATACTCATAATTATTCAGTTGCTTATACTTTACCTTTTGACAAATTCCCTCTCACTAATTGGATAAGCGGAAACACAAAATATACAGGCACCTTTAATTGGCAACGCGCCCCCTTAGGACAGAGTAGTTTTGGAAATACCATTCAAAATAATCGAGGAATTAATTTAACACTTCAAGGTAATTTTATTAATCTATATAATAAATCTCCCTTCCTAAAGAAAGTATTAGCTGCCGGGGCAAGTAGAAACAAACTAGACTCTAAAACTGCGGAAGGAAAAGAGAATAAAAAAGATTTAGATAAAAAACCACCTCAGAAAGTTGAAGAATTTAAGCCTGAAAAGCCAATTGATCAAATGACACCAAAAGAATTTCGGCAATACGAAAGAAAAAAGAGGAAATGGGAACGTAAAAAAGAAAAAGAACAAAGGAAAATAGAAAGAGAAAAAGAGGAAGTGCCTATTATAAACAAATTCCTTGCACGTATGCTTATGTCTGTAAGAAATATAACTGGATCGTATGCTATAAATGACGGCACCTTACTTCCTGGTTTTAATCAAGAAACAAGTATGTTAGGGATGAATGGTGAAACAACAGATTTAGCAGGATTTATTTTTGGGAAACAAGGATATGACGTTCTAGGAAGATCAAATGGATATAATATTGCTGAGCTTGCACGAAATAAAAACTGGTTAGTTCAAAATGAAAACTTAAATTCACAATTTACTGCTACTCATTCAGCAAATTTAAGTCTAAAGTCTACACTCGAACCATTAAAAGATTTAACTATAAATTTAAATGTTACTAGAAACTATAGTAGTAATAAAAGTGCGTTTTTCCGGTGGAATCCTGACGAATTAGAATTTCAAAATCAAAGTGAATTTACAACACAAAATCTAACTTATTCAACAATTACATTGAACTCAGCTTTTGTAAAGCCCGGCGCAGAGAACAGTTCCGATATTTTTACTCAACTCCTAGCCAATCGCAAATTAGTGTCTAATCTTATTGGTTCGCAAAATCTAAATTCAAGTGTTCTACCAAGCGGATTTAATGATGGTTATTCAGGCTCACATCAAGATGTTGTAGTTGGCGCTTTCTTAACAGCTTATTCTGGCAATAAGATATCTGATAGAACTATAAATCCATTAAATAATATTCCACTTCCTAACTGGACTATAAATTATACCGGTTTAACAAAATTTGAATTCACTAAAAAATTCCTGAAAAGTTTTAAATTAAATCATGCTTATTCTTCAACAGTAACAGTAAGTGGAATGCAAACAAATCTTAATGCAACTCAAGATGCGAACGGTTTTTCAACTGCCAGAGATTTGAATAATAATTTTATTTCAAGTACTCAAATTCAAAATGTTAGAATCTCAGAAAAATTCGGGCCATTATATGGTTTCTTAGCAACATGGAATATTTTGGGTAAAAGTTTAACAACAAATTTTGAATTTAGAAAAGATAGAACTACAACCCTCTCACTAAATAATAATCAAGTTACTGAAGTTCTAGGAAAAGAAATTGTTATTGGAACAGTATTAACATTTCCTAAATTAAAATTACCTTTTGAAGGAATTAAAAAAAGTGACTTGATTATAAATATAAACTTTGCAATTAGAGATAATATTATTGTCATTCGTAAAATTATTGAAAATACAAATCAAGCAACTCAAGGTCAAAAAGTAATTAGCTTTAAGTTAGATGCAAATTACAAGTTAACTGAACATTTGAGTGCAATTTTTTATTATGAACAGCAATTAAATACCCCCAAAGTGCAAACAAGTTTTCCAACTGGAAATCTTAAGACAGGAATTACAATTCGCTATGACCTCAACGGTTTGAAATAATGCAAATAAGAGCAGCAAAACCTGGAGATGAACAGGCTATTTTTTCCTTAATAAAAGAACTAGCCCTTTATGAAAAAGCCCCAGAACAAGTTAGTAACTCGGCAGAGCAACTTAGTCAAGACTTATTTAAATCCTTTGTTTGCGAAGCTATTGTTGCAGAAAACAACAAGGAGATAATTGGATTTGCCCTTTATTACACCGCATATTCTACTTGGAAAGGTGTAAGTCTTTATCTAGAGGATTTTTATGTTAAAGAAAATCATCGTAATAAAGGTATCGGCAACATGCTTTTCGAAAAAGTAGTAGAAATTGCAAAAGATAAAAAAGTAAAAAGAATGGATTGGCAAGTTCTAGAATGGAATTCCTTAGCCTTGGGGTTTTATGAAAAAAAAGAAGCTGAACTAAGCTCTGAATGGGTAAACGGTAGACTCTATTTTGATTAATCAAGCTAAATAATCACCTCTTAAATTTCACAAAAAAAATGACTGCTTTTTAATCATTAAATATATATAAATGTTCAAATATTCGACAGAATATAAAAAATATTCGCGTAGAATCAAAAAACGTTCATCTTCAATAACTTAGATAAAAAGATTACATACATTTAATCTACTAAAAAGGATATAACAGAATTCTTCTTATGTAAATTATGTTGACAGCTGTTTGGAGAGGCAGTTTTATTTCTAGTTTGATAATTTTAATTATTTAAGTCAACGGTATAATTTTCATAAGAAGACTCTGTTCCTTTACTTAAAATGCAGCACCTAGACTTATTAGTCTATTTTTATAAAAAAGCTTCTGTTCACCACAGAAGTTTTTTTCATTTAAATCAAAACCATTTTCTCAACAAAGTATTCAGCTTCATTCAGATAGTTTGTATACTGTAAGTGAATAAAATAAACACCTGATTTATAAGGCAGGTTAAAGTAATAGCTTGAGCTATTTTCAACTTCTATTTCCTCAAGTAGCTTTCCATTCGCATCAAAAAGTTGAAAGGAAAAACTATTTATACTACTTGGAATATTAATAAAGACTGATTCAGCTTGATAACAAGGATTGGGTGAAAGAGTGAAACCCGAAGATGGTGGTGATTTAAGAAATCTTGTACGATCAAAATCATATAAAAATAAGCCATTTTTCCTATCTGAAATAATAATTCGCTCACTAGAATATAAAGCATAAATACCCCAAGCTCCCCACATAGAAAATGTCTCCCCTGAAATATCAGAATAAGTATCGAAAGCAGCAATTTCAGTAGGAACAGCTGTTCTTAGATCAAAAATTCGCAAACCGTCATTGTAATAAGCTACAAAAGCAAAATCATTTGTGATTTGAATATTGTGAGGTGTTTTAGGGAAACTCTTATCACTGGATTCAAATAGATTTTCAATTGTTAAAGAATAATCTTGATTTAAGCTGCATTTTTTGATGCGTAAACCTGCATTTTCATCTGCGAAAACATAGGTCGAATTATCGGGACTTAGCCAACCTTGATGATTATAACCTTGATCAGGATAGACTTCAAGATTACTGAGGAATTGTGGCTGGTTCACCTGTGAAAAATCGTATATGCGAAGACCTTCATAGCCACAGTTTAAAATTGCTAAATTATCACGAACAAAAATATCATGAACCTCATCGATATCAGAAGGACCAGACCAAAGAAGTAAAGGATTAACTGGGTCTGCTAGTGAAAAAACACGCAAGGGAATTAATGATTGATCTACACCATTAACAATTGGCTTTACAGAACATAAATAAAGCAGTGCATTTGTCGTATCAATAAAAAGATTGTGTGTTTTTCCAAACAAATTGTTTTGTAAGTCATTTACTAAATGAACAGAATCAGGCAAATAAGATAAATCTATTATTTGCAAACTACTTAATCCTTCATCACCAACTGCGTAAGCATATTGACGATAAGTTTTATACTCTCGAGTTATTGCTTGTGAAGAAACATAACGCCCAGGAATAAAATCTATAAAATTTAATTTATCGTTAAGGGTTAACTCAAAAAAATGAGCGCCTTCAGTTGAACCAAGAATTGCATATTCTTTATTGCTCCTCTCAAAACCCCAACAACTTGAGTAACGAACATTACTTGAATTTGTAAGGAGTGTATCTGATTTCCAAACATCCAAAAGTGAAATATTCTGAATGTATTGACTTTTTGCAAAGAAAGAAAACAAACAAAATAAGAGAAATAAAAACCTCATCTTCGAAGATATTTATTTTTTTGAGTGAAACCTATTCTTTTAATGTAGTAAATAAAAAATAGGATTTATAAATTAAATTTTGCCTTTACTTTGTCAACAAAATCTAATTTTTCCCATGTAAATAACTCTACCTCTTTGGAAATCACTGTGCCATCTGGCGACTTGAAATGCTTTGTAACAATTTCATTTTTGCGTCCCATGTGTCCATAAGCTGCAGTTTCCTGGTAAATGGGATTTCTTAATTTTAAACGTTGCTCAATAAAATAGGGACGCATATCAAAAATCTCACTGATTTTTTCGGCAATTTCACCATCACTTAAACCAATTTTTGAAGTTCCATACGTGTCAACAAAAAGTCCACAAGGTTTTGCTACACCAATTGCATAGGAAACTTGCACTAAAATCTCATCACACAAGCCAGCAGCTACAACATTTTTAGCAATATGACGTGTTGCATATGCTCCAGAACGATCAACTTTTGAGGGATCTTTTCCTGAAAATGCTCCACCACCATGTGCACCTTTACCACCATAAGTATCAACGATTATTTTTCGACCTGTTAATCCTGTATCTCCGTGTGGACCTCCGATTACAAATTTACCAGTAGGATTAATATGATATGTTATTTCGTTATTAAATAGCGCTTG
>JBIKOE010000092.1:0-3097 GCA_044358215.1 Crocinitomicaceae bacterium | reverse complement strand
TATAAAAACAAAAAAACAGGATGAAGTTTTAATTCAGCTTCACCCTGTATTGTATTCAAATTTTAACCAACCGTTAATACTTTTGCCTGAAACTTATTTTTTAGTTTCTGATGTCTTGATAGGCGTCCCTTTTACTGTAAAGCCAGCAAATATACCTTGAGAGACTACTCCGTCAATTAAAGCATCGTAATTAAAATTATAAAAAGGGCGAAAGTTCAATGAAGCACTTCTGCCCTGCTATAGCTAATATGCTGTTATGGGCTGGTTTAATTAAAATTTAAAACATACTCCAGCATTAATACCGATTGCACCAGAGGATTCACCTTCAAATAAAATATAATGATACTTGAAATTTGCGTTAAGAGCAAGTTTATCGGATAGGTTATAATTTACCCCAGCTGTAGGAGCAAAACCTAGATTCGATTCAGCCTCTGACTCGCCGTCAAAACTTGACCCAAATCGATAAAATCCTAAATCCAAACCTGCATACGGGCTAAAATCATTATCAGTGAAACTATATTCAAACAATCCAGTTATTGGCTGCAGAAATATGCTGAATCCATCTTCGGATTTAAAGTAATGGCCCAGATTCAAACCTACACGCATTTTATCATTTATGCTGTATTTTCCTGAAACATTTAAACCAAAGAGGGCATCAAAGTCTTCTATTTTAATCATCCCAACATTAACACCAACAGAAAACTGAGCTCTTGCTGAATTAAATCCAGCGATTGACATACTAATCAAACAAAATAAAACTAAACTTCTTTTCATAATCATAAATTTAAATTTCCTACTCATTTGGCTTTTCGGTAGCGCCCCGTTTTTTTAGTGGTCTCTGGACTCCACATTTTTTTGTAAATATAATAATTTATAAATTAATTATATCATTTTTCTTTGAATTAGCCTAATGCAACATCTAGAATCATCATTACCACAAAGCCACCAATAAAGCCAAGAACGGCAACATCTGTGTATTTATCGCGCTGTGTTTCTGGAATTACTTCCTCTACAACTACAAAAATCATTGCTCCAGCAGCAAATGCTAGTGCGAAAGGCAAGAGTGGCTCCATGTAAACAACAGCAACAGCACCAATAACGCCAGCAATTGGTTCTACGATTGCTGATAGTTGACCGTACCAAAAACTTTTAAAGCGTGATGCTCCAGCTCTTCTTAAAGGCATAGCAACTGCAAATCCTTCCGGGAAATTTTGAATGCCAATTCCTATTGCTAAAGCAACAGCTCCTGCAATTGTTGCACCTTCCATTCCGTGTGCTGCAGCGCCAAATAATACGCCAACTGCTAATCCTTCTGGAATATTATGCAAGGTAATTGCCAATACAAGTAGGGTAGTGCGGTGTAGTTGTGTTTTTACTCCCTCAGATTCATTTTCGGAAAAGTTAATGTGCAAATGGGGCATCCACTTATCTAAGAAAAAAAGAAAAAGTGCACCTAGTAAAAAACCTACTGCTGCAGGCATCCATGCCATATTTGGAAAGTATTTTTCAGACATTTCGATGGATGGCATGAGAAGTGACCAAAAGCTAGCCGCCACCATTACTCCTCCTGTAAAACCTAACATTCCGTCTAGAACGCCTCGGTGCATTGTCTTAAAGAAAAAAACCAATGAAGCGCCTGCTGCGGTAACTAGCCAGGTAAACGTGGTTGCAATTAGTGCTGCTAGAACTGGATCAATACTTTTAAAAAATAATTCGAGGTCTTTCATACTTATTTATGGCAACGAAGTTACTTTAAATTATTTGAAAGTAGGTCTAAAAGTTTGTTGAGTGCTTATTTTTGATTAAAATATTGTAGGGCTAGAGCATAGCTTTTTAATCCAAATCCAAAAATACAGCCCACACAAACTGGACTCAAAAATGATTCGTGTCTGAATGATTCCCTTGCTGAAATATTCGAAATATGAACTTCTACAACGGGTATTGAAATCGCTGAGATACAATCGCGAAGTGCAACACTTGAATGTGTAAATGACCCTGCATTGATAATAATTCCATCAGCTGAACTTGTCTTAAGTGCTGAAATCAGTTCTTGCTCATTATCAGATTGAAAATAACTTAAATCCATTTTAAATTCATCTTTCAGCGTTTCAAAATAATCTTCAAAGGAAACATTCCCATATATTTGTGGTGCTCGCGTCCCTAATAAATTTAATTTTGGGCCGTTTACAATTAGAATTTTCATACATGTCAAATTGGAACCGCTATATTAAGGATTTTGTTTCATACTTGAAAATAGAAAAAGGCTTGGCTGAAAATTCAATTCTTGCTTATCAAAACGATGTGCAGAAACTAGCTGACTTTGCCTCAGAGAATAACATTCCTGTAGAAGCTATAAGCTACAAAAATCTTCAAGAATTCATAACAATACTTTATGATCTTGGTCTGAGTGCAAGAAGTCAAGCGCGCATAATTTCTGGAATCAAACAATTTTATTCTTTTTTACTTCTTGAAAATACTATTCGAGAAGATCCTAGCGAGTTGTTAGAGCAACCAAAAGTTGGTATGAAACTCCCCGAAATTTTGCATATTGAAGAAATTGATGCCTTGATTGCAGCTGTTGATGTTAGTACTAAGCAAGGACATCGTAATCGCGCGATTCTAGAAACACTTTACAGTTGTGGCTTGCGCGTAAGCGAATTAGTATCTTTGCGTTTTTCTGATCTCTATTTTGAAGAGGGTTTTATTCGTGTAATCGGAAAGGGAAATAAGGAGCGCTTGGTTCCTGTAAGTCCAAGTGTTGAGAAAGAAATCAAACTGTATTCGGAGCATGTTCGTCGCCATCAGGAAATTGTAAAAGGAGATGAAAACATTGTTTTTTTGAATAGGAGGGGAGCAAAACTTACGCGGGTAATGATTTTTACCATCATTAAAGATCTAGCAAATACAATTGGACTAAAGAAAAATATTTCTCCTCACACATTTCGCCATAGTTTCGCCACTCACTTGATTGAGGGAGGTGCAAATTTACGTGCAATTCAAGAAATGCTAGGGCATGAATCCATTACTACTACTGAAATTTATACTCATTTAGATCAGCGGTTTTTACGCGATGCGATTTTGTCGTACCATCCTAGAA
>JBIKOE010000091.1:0-3174 GCA_044358215.1 Crocinitomicaceae bacterium | reverse complement strand
GTAAAAGCATTGTAATTTATATTGTATGCAGAATTTCCATTTGCCGTTAAACCCGAATAAGTATCAAGAGGGTTTAATCTACCATTTTCATTGAGTGAGAAAAAAGAATCATATTCAATTGAAGAGCGATAATGCCTCAAGCGAAATGTCATACTCATTCGATTTGATAAGATGTAATCCACGGAAATAGCTTGTGTAGTATTTACTCTATCTCGCTTGCCAAAAATAATTTCCGGAATGCTTTCAGCGGGGGTTTCAAATTGCACAGCGTATGCCTGACTATTTAGCTCAAAATTCTGTTCCCAATTGTATTTTAAGAAAAGGAAATTTGTAATACGCACACGAGGACTAAAATTATAATTCCATTCTTTCCAATCTGCTCTATCAACAAAGGAATAATCTCCTCTCAAATCAAAGGCAAAGCGTTTTTGATAATTTGATGAAATCCATGCGCCAAAATTTGATGAAACTGGTCGAATAAAATAACTTCCCCACTTTCTAGGCTCAAAAAAATCATAGCTCTCAACAAGTGCTAAATTTGAATTTAATCCCAATGCGTCAAATGATTTAAAAATAAGCGCAAAAGAAGAATTAACATACGCGCCTGTAAAGCGATTGGGATTATATAATCCTGAGATAGTCGCAGCTGTACTCAAGGATATTTTATTTAATTTCTGCCACTTTGGTTTAAAATTTCTATATGAAAAAGATATATCTCCAATGCGTCGGTTGTTGTTATAATTAAAGCCTAAATCATTTGGATCATACGTATCCGATTCTTCCAAGTAACTTAAACCATAAATAAAATTCCCTCTCTGTTTTCCAATATTAAGCGAGTAAGAATATCCAAATTCATTCTTTTCTGAAATTTTAGCGGAAAGTGCAGAATTTCCATTCATATAATAATTATTGTCTTTTGAATTCAATCTAAAATTTAAACCTGAAACATTGGCATCATAGGTAGAGCCTGAGCGTAAAACATTTGTATTAGTGAAAGTAAGTGAACTATTATTCTTTAGATTTTGATCCAAAACAAAAACATTGTAATTCGTAAGTGGCGAGACAAGAACTTTCCTTCTCGAATTTAAACTACTATCAAATGCAAAACCCTTTTGTTCCATGGTTACAGCATTGAAAAACGCAATACCAAGTCCATTGTTTAATCTTCCTGATAACTTACTTGCATTTAATAACTGCGGTGGAGCAGGAGTTTCTTCAAGTGTTTCATTTTCATTTAAAGAAAAAACACCAACTTCATAAGGAGCTTGTACACCTATTCTTCGACTGTAAAAAAGTCCTGCTTTGTTAAACAACTCTGTTCCCTCTATGAAAAACTGCCTATTTTCATTGAATTGTATTTCAAAAGGACTTAAATTCAAAACATTCTGATCAAAAACTACTTGTCCAAAATCTGGAACTAAGGTAAGATCTAAAGTAAAAGCTTCATTTAAGCCATATTTAATATCCAAACCGCCATTTATTGAACTGGAATTATTAAAAGAATTTTCAGTTGGAACACGATCAAAATAAGAAGATAAATAAGGCATCAAAGCAAGTCTTAGAGGTGGGTCAATATTTTTTAGACCCTTAATATCTCCGCTATTAAGTAAAAAATTCTCAAGATCTGGTTTCACTTCAGTCCAAAAGGTCTCTTCTCTAAAACGACTAATATCTCTTCCGAAATTAATACCCCAATCTTGTACCTCATTCTTAGGAAAGCGCAAAGAGGAAAATGGAATTTCAATTTCAACTATCCAAGCATCGGCAACAATTTTCACAGAACTCTGCCAAACTAAATTTAATGCATCATCCCAGCCTGAGGCAAAAATTTTAGCGTCTAATTGTACCCCTCTACTTGTAACACCAAAGAAAAATCCATTTTGTTCGTCATTGTAAGTATCAATAAAAATTCCAAATAAATCCAAATTAGAATTATAATCATCTCGAGCAGAAAGAACGCGAGAAATTGAATCTGGATTGTCATAACAAATAGCAGAGAAATAAATTGCTCTATCATCATATAGAACATGCACCTCTGTTTCTTTTGTAGATTTTGCTCCGGGAATTGGTTTAAGTTGAATGAAATCTGAAACCATTTCAGCAGATTTCCATCCCGTTTCGTTTAAAGATCCATCAATTGAGATTTTTTCAGTAATCCGATTTGCATTTACTATTTTCTGACTTACTGCTACAAGGGGCAATAAAAGACAAAGTAGCAATCGAATTTTCATGCGGCAAAGATACAGTCATTTACTAATTATCAAAGACCATAAATAAATTATTCGACCGAGACAGAATGAATGTTTCCCTCAGAAATTAAACTATCACCTTTCATTTTTAGGAATAATTGAATAAGTGCAATTACATCTTTTTCACAATAAATACGAATGCGATCTAAGTCTTTTTCTTCGTAATAAACCCGCGCAACATCTGCTCCTGAAATATCATCTTTTGGTGTTGGAATATGAAAAATATGACAAAGTAAAGCCAAGGAAGTATATGCTTTATAATCGCCAAATTTCCATAAGTCCATGGTATCTAAATGATTTATTTCCCAAGGCTTTTTTCCAGCAATATCAAGACTTGGAGGAAGAGAAATTCCATTTACCAGCATTCTTCTACAGATATAGGGAATATCAAATTCCTTAGAATTATGTCCGCAAAGAAGGTAATCGCGCGCTTCAATTAAGCTTTTAAATTGTTTTAACAGCGTCTCCTCATCATCGTGTGCGAAAGATTTCAAACGCATTGTTCTGCCCAAAGAATTTTCTTGAACGAAACCAACGGAAATACAGATAATCTTTCCAAATTCTGAAAGGATTCCACCCTTTTCATTGTAAAGCATTTCATATGATTTTTCATCATTTTGAGCAAAGCGATTTTTTTGATTAAATAGCTCTTTTGTTTTTTCATCTAAATCCTCGTAAGCGTAAGTTTGTGGGACAGTTTCAATGTCCAAAAACAGGATTTTTTCTAATTTTACTTTTTCTAACATATTTATATAATTTATACTTGAATTTAAGGAATATTATCACATAATCCAATAAAAAATTTAAATTTTACAAAATAATTTATTCAATGTCCAAAGAAATAGCGCTAAGTCAAGGAACTAAAAAAGAAAAATATGAGGATTTACTTCCTCAGCTTATTTCTCTTGTGGAGGGTGAATCAGAT
>JBIKOE010000055.1:0-10934 GCA_044358215.1 Crocinitomicaceae bacterium | reverse complement strand
TCTATCCACCATTTTATAAGATGATAACGCTAACATTGAAACACAAGGAAGAATTTCTCGTAGACCGAGCTGCATTGGAATTAGCACAATCCTTGCGAAATGTATTTAAAGAACGAGTTTTAGGGCCTGAGTTTCCACTCATTAAAAGAATTCAGAATTTATTTTTAAAGGAAATAAAACTAAAAATTGAACGCTCTGCTTCAGATAAAAAAGTAAAGGAACGAATTGCTTTTACAATCGATGAGTTTTATGCTAAACCCGCCAATAAACCAATTCGAATTGTTATTGATGTTGATTCACTCTAAATTATCCCAAGTAACTCTTTAAAGTTCTATTTTTTGAAGTGTGCTTTAAACGGCGAATTGCTTTTTCTTTAATTTGTCGAACCCGTTCTCGCGTTAAATCAAATTTAGTTCCAATTTCTTCTAAAGACATTGGAGTTGCACCTTCCAATCCATAAAACATATTTACAACATCGCTTTCTCTTTGCGTTAATGAAGTCAGTGAACTTCGAATATCAGAGCGCAAAGATTCTAAGACTAGGTTAGCTTCTGGACCAGGCAGTGAATCACCCACCATGACATCGTACATGCTAGAAGAAGATTCATCACCATCTACAAGAGGTGCATCCATTGAAATATGTCGACCATTCTGTGCAAGGGATTGCTTAACCTCTTCCGTTGTGCATTCTAAAAACTCTGCTAATTCATCTGCTGATGGCGGTCGCTCGAATTTTTGTTCCAATTCAGAATAAGCACGGTTAATTTTATTTATGTTTCCAATTTTATTTAGTGGTAAACGGACAATTCTAGCTTGTTCAGCAAGAGCTTGCAAAATCGACTGGCGAATCCACCAAACTGCATACGAAATAAACTTAAATCCTCGGGTTTCATCAAAACGCTCTGCGGCTTTAATTAAGCCAACATTACCCTCGTTTATTAAATCCGGAAGTGCTAAGCCTTGATTTTGATATTGCTTAGAAACAGATACAACAAATCGCAAGTTTGCTTTTGTTAATCGCTCCAATGCCTGACGGTCACCATTGCGAATTTTACGTGCTAATTGAACTTCTTCATCAGCTGTAATAAGATCAACGCGACCAATTTCTTGAAGGTATTTATCAAGAGATGCCGTTTCTCTGTTTGTAACTTGTTTGGCGATTTTTAACTGTCTCATTTTGGCTTTATTTGTAAGTGTTGGAATTATGAAACGTATTATGATTAAAAAGGTTAGTGTTTTGACGCTTTTTTTTTGAAATAAAAACAAGAAGATTATAATTTGTGTATAAATGAGTAGTATTTGATTAGTTTGGTTGAATATTTAACTTTATTTTAAAATTTAAAAAAGAGCGTTTTAGCAGGATTTTTTATCTTTTCTAGAAACTTAATCCCAAAAAAAATAAATTATTGATTTGGAAAAACTACTTATTTTTTCTAAACTTGTTATAATCAAGAAGATGGAAAAAAGAACTTGTTTAGAATGTGAGGCAAAATTATCTGGGAGGAAAGACCAAAAATTCTGTGCTGATTACTGTCGAAATACCTATAATAACCGACAGAATGAAGATGCCAATGCCACAGTGAGAAGAATAAACGGAATACTTCGAAAAAACAGAAGGATTCTAGCGCAGCACAATCCAAATGGCAAAAAAACACTTGATGGAATCACCTTAGCAGAAGACGGATTCAATTTTCATTATTTTACAAATACCTACAAAACTTTAAAAGGGAGCCACTACTATTTTTGCTATGATCACGGTTATATTAAGTTAGAAAATGACCAATATATGCTGGTGCTCAAACAAGATTATGTGAAATAGAATAAATGAGCTACTTTATTTCGTTCTCAAATTTGCAAAGAACTTCTATCTTTGTAAAGTCAATAAAATAATCAATGAGCTTAATAGAACTTTCTGAACAAGAAATACAAAGACGTGAATCTTTACAAAAATTACGCGACTTAGGAATAGATCCTTATCCTGCGGCATTATTTCCAGTAAATTCCTACGCTAAGGAAATAAAGAATGATTTCGAAGATGGAAAGCACGTTTGTATTGCAGGAAGAATGATGAGCCAACGAGTGATGGGAAAAGCATCTTTTGCTGAACTTCAAGACGCAAGTGGAAGAATTCAAATTTATATTAACCGCGACGAGATTTGCCCTGATGAAGATAAAACACGCTACAATGAAATTTTTAAAAAATTACTTGATTTAGGAGACTTCATAGGTGTAGAAGGAAAAGTTTTTAAAACACAAGTTGGGGAAATTTCAATTCATGTTACAAAATTTACGCTATTAGCAAAAGCCTTGAGACCTTTGCCGCTTCCTAAAATTGATGCAGAGGGAAGAATTCATGATGCTTTTACAGATGCTGAAATGCGCTCGAGACAACGGTACGTAGATTTAGTAGTAAACCCGCATGTAAAAGACACTTTTGTAAAACGATCAAAAACGATATCTTCAATGCGCCGATTTTTTGATGGGTTTGGCTATTTAGAAGTTGAGACACCAATTCTACAGGCAATACCAGGTGGAGCAGCAGCACGCCCCTTTATCACTCATCACAATGCTTTAGATATTCCGCTTTATTTAAGAATTGCGAATGAAATGTATTTAAAACGATTAATTGTTGGTGGTTTTGAAGGCGTTTATGAATTTGCGAAAGATTTTCGGAATGAAGGAATGGATCGCACACATAATCCAGAATTTACAATGCTCGAAATCTACGTTTCCTACAAAGATTATAACTGGATGATGGATTTCACAGAAAAAATGATTGAAAAGGTCGCTCATGATGTTTGCGGAAGCACAGAAATAGAAGTTGGCGGAAATAAAATTTCACTGAAAGCACCTTATAAAAGAATTTCTATGCGAGATGCAATTCTTGAATTTACTGGAAAAGATATCAATGGTAAATCAGAAACGGAATTAAAGGAGATTTGCAAAGAATTAGGAATTGAAACAGATTCTTCAATGGGAAAAGGGAAATTAATAGATGAGATTTTTGGTGAGAAATGTGAATCACATTTTATTCAGCCAACATTTATTACTGACTATCCAATTGAAATGTCGCCTTTGTGTAAGAAACACCGCGATAATCCAGAATTAACAGAACGCTTTGAGTTAATGATTAATGGGAAAGAAATTGCAAATGCTTACTCAGAATTAAATGACCCGATTGACCAAAGAGAACGCTTTGAAGAACAAATGAATCTTTCTGAAAAAGGAGACGACGAGGCAATGTTTATCGACCAAGATTTTTTGAGGGCTTTAGAATACGGCATGCCGCCAACTTCAGGGATGGGAATAGGAATTGACCGCTTGGTAATGCTTTTAACAAATAATATTTCCATTCAAGAAGTTCTGTTTTTTCCTCAAATGCGGCCAGAAACTAAATCCGTTAAAGTCGAACTAAATGATTCTGAAAAAATCATTTTTGAAACGATGAAAGAATTGAAAGAACTGCAATTATTCCAGCTCAAAGAAAAATTTGAAATGAGCAATAAAGTATGGGATACAAGTATTAAAACTTTAACGAAACATAATTTAATAAAAGTTACGAAAGAATTGGAAGAACTTTGGGTTCGACTTTCGTAAAACTTCATTTGCATTGCATATTATTAGAGTAAATTATTCATTCTAAATCACTTATTGTTATGACTACAAAAGAAGAAATTGTACATAATTGGCTTCCGCGTTATACTGGAAAAAAAATTGAGGATTTTGGTCAGTACATTCTACTCACCAATTTCTCTGCATATGTAAACCTATTTGCAAAATGGAAAAATGTTGAGGTTTAAGGAGTAGACCGGCCGATGCAAACTGCAACAAGCGAAGGAATCACCATCATTAATTTTAGTATGGGGAGCGCGATGGCGGCGACAATAATGGACTTGTTATCTGCTATAGAACCGAAAGCAGTTCTGTTTTTAGGGAAATGTGGTGGATTAAAAAAGAAAAATAAAATTGGCGATCTAATTTTACCAATTGCAGCGATTCGAGGTGAAGGTACTTCCAATGATTATTTTCCAGCGGAAGTTCCTGCCTTGCCATCCTTCAATCTTCAAAAAGCGATTTCTTCAACTATAAGAAGTAGCGGAAGAGATTATTGGACAGGAACAGTTTATACCACTAATAGAAGGGTTTGGGAGCACGATGAAAAATTTAAAGAATATTTAAGATCAATAAGAGCCATGGCAATTGACATGGAAACAGCGACCATTTTTAGTGTTGGTTTCTTTAATGAAATTCCTGTTGGCGCATTGTTATTAGTAAGTGACCAACCGATGACGCCTGAAGGAGTGAAAACAGAAACAAGCGATGCAAATGTAAGTGCTAACTACTTATCTGACCATCTAAAAATAGGAATTGATTCCTTAAAAGAAATTCAAAATTCAGGAAATACAGTAAAGCATTTAAAATTTTAAATGCAAGGAAAATAATTATACCTCTTCACTAAAAGTGTAGCCGACACCTTTAATAGTTCGAATAACTGAATCCCCTAGTTTTTCTCTTAATTTTCGAATGTGAACATCAATTGTTCGTTCGCCAACAATTGTATCATTACCCCAAACTATCGAAAGAATTTGATCTCTGTTAAAAACCTTACCTGGGCGACTTGCGATTAACTCTAATAGTTCAAATTCTTTTTTTGGTAAGATTATAGATAAACCATCTACTTCTATTAAAAATTTTTCTCTGTCGATTTTTATTTTTTTAGAAGGTGAATCAACATCGATTCTTTTTGTATTCTCAAACCTTCTTAACAAAGATTCTATTTTAGTAATCAATAAACGAGGGCGAATTGGTTTTGTGATATAATCATCAGCACCAGCTTCAAAACCTGCAATTTGAGCATAATCTTCAGCACGAGATGTTAAAAAAACAATAATGGGCTGTGCTAAATTTAAATCTTTTCGAATCATTTGACATGCTTCAATACCGTCTATTTTTGGCATCATCACATCTAAAATTATCAAGGATGGCATTATTTGCTGAGTTAGTCGAACCCCCTCTTCTCCATTTGAAGCGGTAAATACTTTGTAACCTTCTTTCCTAATCGTATAAGATAGAAATTCTAAAATATCTGGTTCGTCATCGACAAGTAAAATAGTATGCCCCCTTAAATTATCCATTCTTTTATTTTAAAAAAGGGCTGCCAAAACTTTTAACAGCCCTTACTATTTACTTTTTATTTTGCAACTATAAAGCTTTTTGTGAAGCTTGAATTTTGCCCTACAAAAAGTATTGAATACATGCCATTTGCTAAAGCTGACACATTCATTGTTACAAAATTTTGATCTTCATCTTGAACATCTATTGTTTGAATGATTCTTCCAACTCGATCGCTTACAAGAAGTTTAAATGCTGAACCACTTTGATTATCAAAAGCAACAACTAAATTCTCATTCGCAGGATTTGGATAAATCGAAATGTTATTTAATTCAATTGATTCTTCAATTCCTCCTTCTATGTCTACAAAGAACTTCGGATGAGTAAATGAAGCACCTGAAGCTGCGGAAGAACCACTAGTCAATCGAGCATCTGGAGTTGTTCCAAGTGGTGCAAATAAATTTACCCAAGATACTTGAGATATAGATTGCGTTGAGTCATTTCCATCAGCACCCCAAAAAGAAGTATAGAAAGAACTTGTAGATGCAGCTCCACCGCTTGTACCAGCATTATAAACTGTATTTGTATTATTCGTGAAACCTGTAAGAACATTGTTAGAAAAAACCAAAGTGTCGGCATTTACATTATTTACAACTGAAGTCCCTTCGATTGATAATCCTTTTTCCCAACCTACAACAAGGGAATTAAAACATGAAACAGCCGTATTTCTTCTCAAACGAAACGCTTTTTCGAACTTCTCACCCACTGGAAGAACTATTGAACCATTTCCTTTAGGCCCAACTAATGTAACGTTAGAAAAAATAGCGGCAGTTTTTGGTTGACCAGCAGAACCTGCTGCATCATTATCTGATTCAAAACTATTGGAATCTCCAATTGCGTCAGAAACATCTTTATCACGAATTGCTAAGGCAAACTGTATTTTTCCTCTAAAACCAAAGTCAGTATCAAAATCATCATCTAAACCTCTGTAGGCAATCAGATGCTTACAGTTAACAGTTCCTCCAAACCATTCAAATGAATCATCCCCTGAATGAGAAACTTGAATAAAATCTATCGTTGTTGCAGATCCAACTGATCCAAAAGTTAAACCATTAATCTCTTTGTTAGGTTCTAATGCAATACCAGCAAATTCAATTCGAACATATTTTAATGTGCCAGAATTATCGTTATCGAAACTTCCGCCGTACTCAGTATTAGTTGTTGGAACGATTCCCTCAATATTCGCTACTCCACCTGGTTGATTGTTTCTCGCTAATCCTAGAAGAACAATACCACCCCAATCTCCTTCACTTCGGTTGCCTATAGCTTCATTGGAAGTAAAAATAATTGGACTTGCTATTGTGCCAATTGCATTTAATTTAGATCCGCGTGTAACTAATAATGAACCTTGCGTTGGTTTGTCACCACGAATAATTGTTCCCGGCAGAATGGTTAACGTAGCAGAATTTCTTACATATATTTTATTCTGTAATAAAATAACACCACTCCAAGTTGTACTTGTTGTTATATCTGTTGAAACTGTAGTTGTTGTAGCTGGATAATCTGTATTTTCCGCATCAAAATTTGACCATCCTGAGGTCCAATCTGATGCTGCAGTGTTGTCCGTTACAGGAAATGCACCTTTGTAGGTTGTTGGTGTCCAAAATGCATCTTGAGCGTGTAGGTTAATCCCCAAGCTTAATACAAAGCTTGCTAAGTAAATGTTTTTCTTTTTCATAATATTTTTTTTTAGTTGGAACAAAATTCCACAGAAAAAGAAGTTGCCATGTTACACGATATTTAAATGTTCTTTAAGTTTAGGTTAAGAACTATCGGTATTTTGTTAACATTAGAAAAAGCGGGAATTATCAGAAATTGTATTTTAATGACATAGAAACAGTTTGTCCAAACGTTATTTCTTGCCAAGCACTGTCAGTGCCTTTATCATACTTCTTATTTTTATTTATATCTTGGAAATAGATTAAATCTTGTGCAAGTAAATCCTTAACATTTAATTTTAATTCTAATTTATTCTTAAACATTTTGGAAATCTGAAAGTCGATTACATTTCTACCATTCTCCCAAACACTAGGTTCTTGAATACTACCAGCAATAGAAATTCGTTGACCAACTAAATTATAAGACAAACTAAAATTAACATCCTTAGGAGCTGAATAATAAATACCCGCATTAATAATATAAGGAGATTGGCCTTGTAATGGTCTTGCGGAATTAGTATATTCAGCTTGACCTGCATACATACTTAAATCTACTTTAGAACGAATAATTGAAGCATTTGCATAAAATGTTATATCCTTTAAGAACGAAGTTGAATCCTTAGCATTTAAAAATCCAAGATTCATTCTGTATTCAAATTCAGCCCCATAATTTTTAGTATTTCCAACATTGTCATAATAAAGTTCTGGTGTTCCAGATGTTCCTGTACGTAAAATCAATTCAATTGGATTGGTAAATTGCTTGTAGAATGCCGAAACACTAAAAATTTGTCCAGCACCAGGATAAAATTCAAATCTAGCATCATAATTATTAATAGATGCTCGCTTTAATGTGGGGTCTCCTGATGTTAAATTATCATTCAAGAAATTGTAAAAGGAAAATGGCGCTAACTCTCTAAATTCAGGTCGAGAAACTGTTTTTGACGCACTCAAACGAAAATTTACTTTATTTGTAAGAGAATAAATTAAATTCACGGAAGGTAATATATCAACAACAGTTGTATCAATATTTTGCTGAAGATTAGACCCAAATTCTATGTATTTAAAATTCTGGCGATATGACTCTATGCGAGTACCTCCAACAATTCTTAGTTTTTTAACAATTTTTGTATCGAACATGGCATAGGCAGTATTTAAAATCGAAAATGCTTGGTAACTGTCATCTACATTTGTTCCTTCTTCTAATTTAAATCCACCTTGTCCATCAGCCATTAAACCTAAATTCGTATTTGAAAAGATTTGATCTTCAGGTAATAATAATAATTGGTCATTAAAATTAAAGCTTCCTGCTGGATTGTATTTCGAAAAACCTAAATTTCTTGATTCGAAAGAACGCGTTCGGTATTGATTTATTCCACCTATTTTAAGCTCAGAATTTGTATTCAAAAATTCAAGAGGAATAGAAAGATCATATTTAGCACTTACTATTTTTTCATTTAACAGAGACCAAAACATATTTCCAGCACCAAGTGTTGAAATATCATTATTTTGAATCACTGCAGCAAATGGAAGTGCGGTATCTGATTGCTGATAAACTGTTCTTCTTAGGAAAGGTATTTCACGTTTCACATCACTAATACCAGCTATCCAATTAAATTTCATTTTATTTTTAAATTCATGATTGCCAAGAAATTGAGAACTTATAAGCTTATTTTGCGTGTACCAAATATTAGTTGATTTCTCAGAGAAAACTGATTCAACATCCATGTCTCGCTTTCCATTCCGAATATTCACTTTGTCATCTGAGGAAAGCGAATAAAGTGTTTTTAATTGAAGGGAATTATTATTGTTAAGTTTATATTTCATATTAAACATCGCACTATTTAATACAGACTGAGTATACGCTGAATCTTTTAATTCATTTTTAGTGATAACTCCTGCTGCTGACTCTTCAAATTCTCTTCTTGTAACTTTATTAAAACTCATGTTACTTTGGTAATTGTACGCAAATACATAGCCGAAATTTCGCTCCTCAGTTAACTTAAATGTTTTTCCTATGGTGTATTGCAAATTTAGATTTGGCAATGCTACACGACTATATGCCCCCCAACTATTTGGGATTGATTGAGCATACTCAGCTTTTTGAAGAGCAGAAAGATTATTGAATTCTTCTGTTGATGGCAAACAAGATGGAAGAGCTCTTGAAGATGAGCTAAAACCCAAAAAGTCTGTTTTGCTTCCATCGTATGTTTTAAAATCTTTAAAAGTTGTAATTAGATTGTAAGAGCTTCCTATTTGGATACTTTGAAAATCATTTTCCTTGGGTTCAGTTGTATTAATATCAATTACACCACCAGCAAATTCTCCAGGTAAATCTGGTGTTGCTGTCTTAATAATCACTAAATTATCTAACATGTTTGAAGGGAAAACATCAAAAGAGAAGGCCTTTCGATCACTTTCAGAACTTGGTAAAGGGGCACCATTAATTAAGGCAAAATTGTAACGATCACTTAAGCCCCTTACAACAACAAATTTATTATCCTGAACACTTGCTCCACTAATTCTTTTTAAAACATCTGAAGCTTTTGAATCGGGGGTCTTTTTAAATGTCTCTGATGTAATTCCATCTACAACCGTTGCGCTATTTCTTTGTAGGCGTAATATTTCAGTTGTTGATTCTCTATTAACTTTTGCTTTAACAGTAACAGGGCCAAATTCTAGAACAACTTTATCTAAGGGAATATTTAAAACTAAATTCTCACTTTCTTTTAATTTTATTTCCGTTAAAATTAGGTTATTGTATGTTTCATTTCGAACCTCCAATATGTAAGTTCCTGCGCTTAAACCTTTCAAAGAATAATTTCCATCACCATCTGATACAGCACCTTTTCCGAGTCCTTGAAGAATTACTTTTGCACCAAATAAAGCTTCATTCGTTTTAGAATCTGTTATTTTTCCGCTTAAGGAAGCATTTTGGGAAAATGTATAAAAAATTAAAAAACAAGTAGATAAAAAGGTTAATAAAGTCTTAAAATGCATAAGATAAAAGTATTAAAATCGTATGCAAAGAAACTGTCTTATCGTAATGCTAAAATTAAAATAAGGTTAAGGTTATATTAAGGAATTATTTAACCTTGGTAATATTAAAATAATCTAAAGTCTAAAAAACATCCTTTTTAGTTATTTTTTTTCAGCATTGCTTGAGCTAAATTCAGATAGAATAATAAATGCCAAAACATAAAATCACTAA
Source organism: Crocinitomicaceae bacterium (assembly GCA_044358215.1). Taxonomy (GTDB): domain Bacteria; phylum Bacteroidota; class Bacteroidia; order Flavobacteriales_D; family Crocinitomicaceae; genus UBA952. The sequence continues at coordinate 896 of JBIKOE010000055.1, read as the reverse complement.
TTTTAAGGAATTTTTTAATGTTTTAATACAAAACGTTGAGGAATCAACTAACTATCTTTACCAAACTTATCTTACTATAAATGTCCTATTTAAATCTTTTATTTTTATCACTATCAATTTTATGTTATTCAACTTCTTACTCCCAAAACAAAGTAGTATTTATTGAAGGAAAAGCACAAGGAACAACTTATCACATTACCTATTACGACAAGCAAGATCGGAATTTTGAAGATGAAATTTCAAAACTCTTATTTGAATTTGATTTATCGCTTTCAACCTACAATCCAAATTCCCTTATTTCTAAAATAAATAACAATGAAAAAGATGTTGTGCTTGATGACTATTTTCTCACATGTTTTAAAAAAGGGAAAGAGTTATGGAAGAATACAAATGGGTCATTTGACCCAAGCGTATATCCATTGGTAAATGCTTGGGGATTTGGGCCAAAGGATAAAATAGTTGTTACAAAAGAAAAAATAGACAGTATTTTAGCATTTATCGGTTTTGATTTAATCAACATTAAAGAAGGAAAAATAGTAAAAACGGATCCCCGAGTTTCACTTGATTTTAATGCTTTTGCACAAGGATATTCTGTTGATATTGTTCGACAATTTTTAAATACTAAGAATATTGACTCCTACATCATTGAAATTGGTGGAGAAGTTTATGCAAAAGGACTAAACGACAAAGATTCTTGGTTAGTTGGGATAGAAATTCCTATTGCCAATCAAAAAAGTTTAAATTCTTATCATACAATTGTAAAACTTGAAAATAAAGCGATTGCAACTTCTGGAAATTATAGGCGCTATATTATAGAAAATGGAGAAAAAATAGTGCATCATATCGACCCTAAAACTGGATATCCAACAAAAAACAATTTACTAAGTGTTACGATT
>JBIKOE010000090.1:0-3198 GCA_044358215.1 Crocinitomicaceae bacterium | reverse complement strand
GGTGAACGATTACGTCAATTTGCTCTGGCTTTAAATTAAAAAGCCATTTAGCCTCAATAACCTCTAATCCTTTGTTCATTAATGAAGCAGAATCAATTGTTATTTTAGCTCCCATTGACCAGTTTGGGTGTTTTAGAGCTTGTTCTAAAGTTACTTTTTGTAAGTCTGAAATAGAAAATCCTCGAAAAGGACCACCAGAAGCCGTCAAATATATTTTTTCTATTGGATTGTGAAACTCGCCAACTAGGCATTGAAAAATAGCTGAATGCTCAGAATCTACCGGGTAAATATTCACGCCTTTTTCTCTTGCTAATTTTGTAATAAATTCTCCAGCTACAACTAAAGTTTCTTTATTTGCTAAAGCAATGGTTTTTCCCGCTTCGATAGCATGAATTGTTGGTTTTAATCCAGCGTAACCTACGAGTGCTGTAAGAACAGTATGCACATTTGTTGCTTCAACAACTTGACACAATGCGTCTTCTCCACAATAAACATGAATGTTTTCTCCCCAAAGAGCATCTTTTACTTTCTGGTAGGAATCCTCATCACCAATAACAACTGTATTAGGCTGATATTTTTTTGCTTGCTCAATTAATAAGTCTGCATTTTTTCCTGCAGTAAGAACTTGTAAGTCAAAATAATCAGGGTGATTTTCTATCACCTCCAGTGCTTGTGTTCCGATTGACCCAGTTGATCCAAGAATGGCAATCCCATTTTTTTCAGACATAGCACAAAAGTAACATTTTGAAAAATGAATTACTTGAATTCACTAAGAAATTAGAAAAAAATCATTCGATACAAGAAACAACTTCGTCCCAAGCTCTGACGCTAAAATTATTATTATTCCAGACTTTTTTTAATCTTCCTTTCTGAACTAAAATAAATGATGGGAATTTACCTTGTATAGTTTGTGTTAAGGGAACACTATTTTTTACAGTTCTACAGCTTGCAAAACCGAGCAACATGCGCGCATATCTAATAGAGTCTTGCTTGGTTCCATTTACAATTATATATTCGGCTTTAATTCTCTTATTTTTTTGATGAATAATTTTTATGGTTTTTTGAGATTGAATACAGAAGGGACAATCAGCCAAGGCAATAATTAATAAATCTCTGTTCTTTGGTAAGTCTAAGTTTTTTCTAATAATAACTCCCTCACTAGTTAAATCGCCTTCAAAAATAGGATAAATTGAAAAATAAATTCCAAAAGGCAATGCTGTAATTAGTATAATAACTATAATGCGTATAAATTTAGAAGCTGAAATTTGCTTGTGTATGAGTATTGAGGAAACAATTCCAATTAAAATAGTAAGTAAATAAGGTAAAAATTTACTTGCTGTGAATGAAAACCCGAGATAATTAAGTAATTCTTCCATTTTTTTAGTTTAGATTAATATTTTTATTAAATCATTCCACAGTAACAGACTTAGCTAAATTTCTTGGCTGGTCAACATTACAATCCCTCATCACGGCAATATGATAGGAAATAAGTTGGAATGGAATAGTTGCAAGAATAGGCACAAAAAACTCATGTGATTTTGGAATTTCAATATGATAATCAGCAATTTCTTTTAAATGTTCATCTCCTTCTGTTACGATGGCTATAATTTTCCCTTTTCTGGCTTTAACTTCTTGAATATTTGATACAACTTTCTCGTATGAATTTCCCTGAGTTGCAATTACAAAAATTGGCATATTTTCGTCAATCAGAGCAATCGGACCGTGCTTCATTTCTGCGGCAGGATAACCTTCTGCATGAATGTATGAAATCTCTTTTAATTTCAAGGCACCCTCAAGAGCTACTGGAAATAAACTTCCTCTTCCTAAATAAAGTGCATTTGTTACATCTTTAAATTCTAAGGCAATTTTCTCAATATGAGCATTATTTTCTAAGACGCGCTGTACTTTTTCAGGAATAGCTTCCAATTCAGCTATTAATATTCGGAATTCTGATTCACTAATTGTTCCTTTTTTATGCGCTAAGGAAAGAGCAAGTAGACTTAAAATAGTTACTTGGGCAGTAAATGCTTTCGTAGAAGCAACTCCAATTTCAGGTCCAGCATGAGTGTAAGAACCCGCATCCGTGATACGCGAAATAGATGAGCCAACAACATTGCAAATTCCTAAAATAGTAGCTCCTTTGGACTTTGCCAATTCAAGTGCAGCCAATGTATCTGCAGTTTCTCCTGATTGTGAGATTGCAATAACAACATCTTCTTCACTAATAATTGGGTTGCGATAACGAAATTCGCTAGCATATTCTACTTCTACATTTATACGAGCCAATTCTTCAATTAAGTACTCACCAACAAGCCCTGCATGCCAGGATGTTCCACATGCTACAATAACAAGACGTTTTGCTTGTATCATCTTTTGTTCATACTCTTTTAAGCCTCCTAAAGAAACCCAACCTTCGCTTGAATTTAATCTTCCACGGAAACAATCATGAATTGATCGAGGCTGTTCGTGAATTTCCTTCAGCATAAAATGGTCGTAGCCACCTTTTTCTAGGGCTTCCAACTCAAGTTCTAGCTGTTGAATGTAAGGTGTTTTTTCTTGGTCAGAGATGTTGTATATTTTTAATTCCTCACCTAGCTTAATAACCGCTATTTCCTCATCTTCTAAATACACAACTCTCTTTGTGTATTCTACAATTGGAGTGGCATCTGATGCTAAATAAAAATCTCCATTTTCTCCAATTCCTACTACAAGCGGGCTACTCTTTCGAGCGGCAACCATTTGGCCAGGAAAGTTTTTTGAAATGGCTACAATTGCATAGGCCCCCACAACGTTTAAAAGTGCTAAACGTAAGGCTTCTCCAAACCACACATTTTCTTTCTTACTAATGAAGTCAACTAAATGAACAAGTACTTCCGTATCTGTTTCGCTTTTAAACAAATAGCCTTGTCTTATTAACTCTTGCTTTAAAGCATTGTAGTTTTCAATTATTCCATTATGGATAAGTGCTATTGAGCCATCCATAGAAACATGGGGATGAGCATTCGTGTCAGTTGGTGCTCCGTGTGTCGCCCAACGAGTATGACCTATGCCTGAATTCCCACTATGGTCTTGGTGAAGCATAAACTCCTCCAAATTACTAACCTTTCCGGCTTTTTTAAATACGTTTAGTTGATCTTGGTTTATTAAAGCAATACCTGCGCTATCATACCCGCGGTATTCTAAACGCTTTAATCCTTT
>JBIKOE010000021.1:0-32848 GCA_044358215.1 Crocinitomicaceae bacterium | reverse complement strand
TATGTCTGAGGATTTCTCTTCTTTTTCCAAGCGTTCAAGTTTAGACAGTGATGATTATTATATTGGAAAAGATGGCTACATAATTTTTACAGAAAAGTACCATTCTAAAAGAGGTTATTGTTGCAAAAGTGCTTGTTTGCATTGTCCATTTGGTTATGATCAAAAAAGTGATAAAATAGAGAAAAAAGATTAATCAATTCCTTTCTCTGGAAATCTTCCTTTGTATTGCTTTAAAATATTTTTTATATAAAGTATGTCTTCATTCACATCTCCAGTTGGATAAAATACACTGTGAAATCCTCCAATTTTTTTGAAGTAATCAACATAGCAAATACAAATTGGAACTTCCGCTTTCTGAGCAATATAATAGAATCCTTTTTTCCAATTAGGATTGTAACTTCTAGTTCCTTCGGGAGAAAAAACAATGTACATTGTATCCGTTTCCTTAAAATACTTTAAAGCTGTTTCAGTTAGGTTATTCCGTTTACTGCGATCAACTGGAAGTCCGCCAAGACCTTTTAAAATCCATGAAAGTGGAGGAAAAAATAATTCTTTTTTTATGAGAAACTTAGCATTCACCCCGTACATCACAAAGGCCAATCTTCCGAGTACAAAATCCCAATTAGATGTATGAGGACCGACAACAATAACACATTTCTTTATTCCTAAAGGAGTTGTTTGATCAATTTTCCAACCTATTAGCCAAAAAATAAAGCCTGCAATTTTTTTCACATTCAAAGTTAATCAAAACATCTTTCATGTAACTTTACAAAAGAATGTTAAAAATAAAAGAAATCTTAAGTTGTATAGTTTTAGCTTTTTTGCTGCTTGCTATGATTTCTATTCCTGAAAAAAAAAGGGGACAGAATACACATTTAACTTTTTCTCTTCCAAACAACACTAGCAATCATTTTTATATCGATGCATTTTCAATTATTACAAACAGTGTTTTTGATGAACTATTTGTTATGAAAGATGCTCAAGTTGTTAAAGAAACAATCAATTTTTTAAAAAAAGCGCAAACTAATTCAAAAACAAAATTTACGACTATTGGCATTGACTTCTTTTCACCAATAGAAATTATTGGAATGTCGTTCAAAACAGAAAATATTATAATAGTGCGTGCAAATCTCGCATCAAAAGAAAAATTCGAAAAGAATTCTCACAAATTAGGTCTTAAAAATTTTGTTTTAAATAACGAATGTTATATTATTCTAAAAGGTGATATAAATACGCAAAATTTAAAGTCTGATATAAAAAATAATCTCTTTAAATTTTCAACTAGTCGAAAACAGGAGGATATTATTTGGTCACAGTTTGAAGGCAATCATTTAATCCAAGATCAAAAAATGATCATAACATCCAAAGAAATTATCGCCAAAATAAGAGGCATTAAAAAAAATAAACAAGAAAGTCAAAGATTAAAACCCTCAGGAATTCACAGTTCCTTTTCACTTCAAAAATTAGTTTCTGAAATTCCAAGGGACTATCTTAAAAATTTAGCCCTCCTAAAAAAAATTGAATTTGTTTCTATCAACTATCGCGGTTTTGAGCTTGAAGATGAAGGAGACATTCTTGGAGTACCGAAATTTGATGTTCTATTAACATTCAAAAAGGAGCAAAATGCTGAAGATTTTATAACTAAAATTAAAAGTAAATACAATCTTCCTATACTAAAAAATGAAAATGGCTATTCAATTGGTTCAAAGAAGATATTTTTACAACAAGTATCTGGTAAAATTATTTACCTCAGTACACAAAAGAAGCAAGCTTTACTTTCAGATTCATATGAACCATTCCAATTCGAAGGGGACTTAAAAATGCTAACAAAAATTGAAAATTCAGGATGGAAAGGCTTAGTTTTAGACCTTATTCCTGGTTACCAAGCGAGCAAAAATTTATTAGAATCTACTGATCATTTAAAAATGAAAAGGATTACAGATAATACAACAGAAATTCAATTAAAATTTAAAAAGGAAGAAAATGTCTACCATTCCTTTATAAAATTATTTCTTCTCCTTACAGTCGAATAAAAAAAAATCTTATCGCGTAAACAACAATTCTCTAAATTTTGGTAAAGGCCATAATTCGTCATCAACTAAAAGTTCTAATTTATCCGCATGATAGCGAATTTCATCAAAATGTGACTTCACATTATCACAATAAGCAAAGGCTTTATGTTCTGTATCTTCCATTTTATTCGCTAATTTTCGTTGCTCCAACATTGCGTCAGAAGAAGATTTCATTTTATTTATATGAAGAGAAATCCGTTCTATTAATGTTAATTGTGCTTTTGAAGCTTCTCTTCCAGCTTTATCCCCCAGAACACTTATTAAACCTTGAACATTTAGAATTAATTTATTTTGGTATTCTACGGCAGCGGGAATAAAATAATTTTGGATGATATCTCCCATTAATCGCGATTCAATTTGAATTTTAAGAACATAATTTTCAAATTCTATTTCACGTCTTGCCTCTAATTCTCGCGGTAAAAGCACGCCCATTTCCTCAAATAATTGTGCAACCTTTTTATCGTGCCAAACTTGCAAAGCTCTTGGAGTATCTTTAAAATTTGACAAGCCACGTTTTTCAGCTTCCCTTACCCACTCTTCTCCATAACCATTACCTTCAAAACGAATTTTTTTGGATTGCTTTATTAAGACCTGCAATTCTTTTAATATAGCTTCATCTTTTCCGTCGCCTTTTTCAATTCTTGCATCTACAGTCTTTTTAAAGTCTTTCAGTTGTTTTGCCATAATTGTATTTAGAACAATCATTGCTGATCCACAATTTGCTGAAGAACCAACGGCTCTAAACTCAAATTTATTTCCTGTAAATGCAAATGGGGAAGTTCTATTTCTATCAGTATTATCCAATAATATCTGTGGAATTTTTCCAATATTTAATTTTAATTCTGTTTTTGCCTCTGGCGTCATTTTTCCAGCTTTTACATTGACTTCTAAATCATCTAATAGTCCAGATAATTGTGATCCAATAAATGCAGAAATTATTGCAGGTGGAGCTTCGTTTGCACCCAAGCGATGATCATTTCCTGCAGAGGCGATTGCCGCTCTTAGTAAATCTGCATTATCATGAATCGCTTTTATCGTATTCACAAAAAATGTTAAGAACTGTAAATTTGATTTTGGATTCTTTCCTGGAGCTAAAAGATTTACTCCAGTATTTGTGCTCAAAGACCAATTATTATGCTTACCCGAACCGTTGACACCTGCAAAGGGTTTTTCATGTAATAAGACACGAAAATTATGCTTTCTAGCAGTTTTTTCCATCACGTCCATTAAAAGTAAATTATGATCATTGGCTAAATTACACTCCTCAAAAATAGGAGCGCACTCAAATTGATTTGGTGCAACCTCATTGTGTCTTGTTGTAACTGGTATTCCTAATTTCAATGATTCGATTTCAAATTCACGCATAAAAGCATTTACACGCTCTGGAATAGAGCCAAAATAATGATCCTCCAACTGCTGACCTTTAGCAGGAGCATGACCGAAAAGTGCCCTTCCTGTTAGCATTAAATCCGGGCGTGCATTAAACAAGGCTTGATCAATTAAAAAATATTCTTGTTCCCAACCCAATGTTGCAATAACCTTCGTTACATTTTTATCAAAATATTGACAAACATCACTTGCAGCAATATCTACTGCATTTAATGCTCTTAATAAAGGCATTTTATAATCCAACGATTCTCCTGTATAGGATATAAAAATAGTAGGTATACACAATGTTTTTCCAATGACAAATGCAGGTGATGAAGGGTCCCAAGCAGTATAACCACGTGCTTCAAAGGTATTTCGAATTCCACCATTTGGAAATGAAGAAGCATCCGGTTCTTGTTGAACAAGCATATCACCATCAAAGCGCTCAATTGCTTTTCCAGGTCCAATAGGTTTCAAAAATGCATCGTGCTTTTCAGCTGTCGCACCAGTTAAAGGTTGAAACCAATGTGTATAATGTGTAGCTCCTTTAGAAATTGACCAATCTTTCATTGCAGACGCAACCTGATCTGCATTTTTACGATCCAATTGAGAACCATTTTGAATAGATTCCATCATGTATTTATATGTTTCTGAGGGTAAATATTCCCGCATTACATCTACATGAAAAACATTTTGACCAAAAAGATCCGATAATTTTCCATCATACTCTACGTGTTTTGGTTCGCGGTGAAGAACATCTTGATACGCTTTTTGTCTTTTAGTGGCCATTTTTTACTTTTTTTTACAAAAATAATCTCTTTTTTACATCAATTTTAAAAAATTATAATCTTTTTTCAACAATACCCCCTATTTTTAAGGGGTAAATCAGAAAAAATTAGTTTTTAATAAGAAATCAAGAAAAATTTATAGTTTTGAATAAATACTTTAGTAGGAATGATAAAAAAAGTATGGTCTAAGGAAGAAATTTTTACATTACTACAAAAAGTAAAGCCAGGAATTAATGCCCAGCTCGTATTTTATCCTGAACGAGAATTTGGGAATCACACAAATATAGAATTACGAAAAGCTGCTGTAGGAATTCATATTTACAACAAAGAACAGAGCACCTATTTTATACTAATTGAACGCTCAAAATACGATGGCTTGCACAGTCAGCAGATTGCATTTCCTGGAGGGAAATTTGATGAAGATGATAGAATATTGGAACATACTGCAAGAAGAGAAAGTCAAGAAGAAATTGGAATTCCTGTCAATTCTGGAGAACTGGTAACAGAACTAAGCGATGTAGTTGTATCAGTTTCAAAATTCATTGTTTCTCCATTCGTATTTTTTCATGAAAAAGAACCTGAGATTCTTATTAATCAAAGAGAAGTAGCAACTATTCTAAAAGTTAAACTCTCTGATTTCTTAGAAAAAGATCATAGTAATAGAGATATTAAAATATCTGGAAATATGAATTTAAAAAATATTCCTTGCTTTGAAATTAAAGAAAAAATTGTTTGGGGTGCAACGGCATTAATGCTCAACGAATTAAAAATTATTTTAAAAGATTAATACATCTTTATAATTCTGCTAAGTTCAAGATTTATTTGATAGGTCATCAAATTTTGCTGTCATTGTTGGATTTCCCTTCGTTAATTTTTTAATAGTTAAATCATCAGACTTATTATTTGCAAGCCTTAAATTATTAACAGATGAGAGAAGTGCTTCTTTTGTTTTTTGAAGATGATCGATTGTTTTGTCAATTTCATTAATTGCAGTATTAAATTGACGGCTAGCTAAATCATAATTTTTAGCAAATCCTGCTTTAAATTCGTTAATACTATTTTCAAAATTGGTAATATCAATGCTTTGATTTTTTACTAAAGCAAGTTCTGCTTTGTATTTAAGTGAAGACATTGCAGCATTTCTAAGTAGGGTGATTATGGGAATAAAAAATTGAGGACGTACTACAAACATTTTTGGAAATTTGTATGAAACATCGGTAATTCCAGTGTAAAGGTCACTTTCATCTTCTAATACTGAAACAAGCACGGCAAATTCACATTTTTTTTCTGTCCGATCTTTGTCCAACTCTTTAAAAAAATCTTCGTTCTTTTTTTTTGCAGCAGTTTGGTCTGCTTCATTTTTCATTTCGAACATAATGGAAATAATTTCGTTGTTAGCGTCATCAAATTCTCGATAAATAAAATCGCCCTTGCTACCCGAGCTTGAATCATTGTCTTTTTCAAAATAAGCATTTTGGAAAGCTGTTGAACGAATTTTATTAAACTCAATCTCACAATATTGCTCAAGAGATTCGCCTAACATTTTCGTTGAGAGTTTAAGTTTCATATCCTTAACACGAGCAATTTCATCATCCTTATATTGAATGATTGCGTCTCTACTTTTTAACTCAGTAGAAAATTGTTGCCTTAATGAATTTTCAAGATTTTGCTTTTCTAATGCTGCAATTTTTACATTATTCGCCAAATCATCTCTTTCTTTTTCAATACTTTTAATGGCTTCTGAAACACTTATTTTTTTTTCTAATTCAGTATTTTTACTTTTAGCTTGCAATTCTATTATTTCTCTATCCTTTTTTGCAATCTCATCTTGTGTTATCTTTCTAAGATCAGCCTCTGCTAACTTTACAGCATTTTCTTTTTCCTTTTCTGCTTGACCAACAAGAATCTTTAATTCTTTATCAAATTGATCGTCTCGCACTTGTTTCACAATATCAGAAAAGCCAGCTTGATCAATTTCAAATGCTTTTTTACAACTAGGACAAATAATTTCTTTCATATTTCAAAGTTAATTTAATAAGTTATGTGAATTTATTTCGTGTGCTATTAATCCTTAATTTTTCTCGAAACCATTAGTCCATCACGAATTGGAAATAGCACCTCCTCTAGCCTCTCATCCTCGTGATTTAATCGGTTATACTCACGAAGCAATTGGGTGTCTTTGTCATTTTGAGTAGAGTCAATCACTTTTCCAGACCAAAGTACATTATCTGCAATTATATAGCCGCCAACATTTACCATTGGAAATACCAAATGATAATAATTGATGTAATTGTGCTTGTCTGCATCAATAAATACGATGTCCCACTTTTCATTTAAAGTAGGAATAAGTTCCATCGCAGCACCAATTTTATATTCTATTTGTTCTGAAAATTCTGAAGCAGAAAAATAAGAACGCACACGCGGTGCCAATTCTTCATTGATATCGATCGTAACTAATTTTCCATTAGGCGTCAATCCTTCTGCTAAACAAAGTGCGGAATATCCGGTGTAGGTGCCAATTTCTAATATTCTTTCGGGCTGAATCATTTTTGAAAACATACTCAATACACGTCCTTGAAAATGACCACTCAACATCCGCGGCTGAAGCACTTCCAAATGCGTTTCACGATTAATCTTCTTTAACAAGTCACTTTCATTTGAAGTATGCTCGCAAACGTATTTATCCAAAAGGGGATCGATGAACTCCATTTTATTTAATTTATACAAAAGTAATATAAGTAGGAATTAACATCACTTTTTTCGCTTCACAATGTGTTTCAATTTTAATAATGCAAAATTAAGTTCTATTAGAATGTTTGATATGTTTGAACCGGTCGAAATTTTCGACCGGTTCAGCTCCAAATTCTAAAACAAGTTTCTATTAATTTTTATTTTAGTGTTCGCTTTCTTACCACCAATCAAATCCTAATCAAATTCATAACGAGAATAACAATCTCAATTTGAGAAATTATTCTATTTTCCTTTCTTTTTTTCTTGACAAAAAAAGAAACAAAAAAGTCAAGGCTCTGAATTTCTATTTTGTTCGCAAATCATTATTTTACAACAATTTACAACTCGTCGCGAACAATTTTAACTCCTTTCTGAAAATGAAATTTTTCAAAAATGTTCTTGCAGAAATTTTAAAAATTAATAGTTTCAGTTCAGTAGCAAAAACCATGAAATTCAAGGCCGAATAGTGTTCGCTAATAATCACTAAATAGAACACATATCCTTCAGGAAATTTTCAGGATTATTCTTTACAGCTTCATTTACTCGTTTGGTTTCTATTCCATATAAATGAGCTACATCGCAATCTAACAAAACTTTTTTATTTCTAATTTCTATTAATTTTTCTTCTATAATTTCTAATCCCAACATCAGCAAAATTTTACTCTTTATTCTAAATATATGAAAAAAAAATCATTCGATTATTGCTTTTAAGGAAAGAATCTTATAAAAGATGTTTAAAATGAGTTATCTAAAAACTGATAAAATTATCGCCACGTGCGTAGCTTTTCATAAATTTGCTTTAAATAGAATATAAAATGACGGTTTCTGAAATAAGGCAGCAATTTTTTGATTTTTTTGAAAGCAAAGGACATAAAATTGTTCCGTCAGCGCCCATGGTTGTGAAAAATGACCCAACCTTGATGTTTACCAATGCAGGAATGAATCAATTCAAGGATTTTTTCTTGGGGTATCAGGTTCCAGGTGATAAACGTGTTGCTAATTCACAAAAATGTTTACGCGTATCTGGTAAACACAATGACTTAGAAGAAGTTGGGGTTGACACCTATCATCATACGATGTTTGAAATGTTGGGAAATTGGTCTTTTGGAGATTATTTCAAAGAAGATGCGATTTCTTGGGCCTGGGAATTATTAACGGAAGTATATAAAATTCCTAAGGAAAATCTTTACGTTACCGTTTTCGAAGGAGATGCCTCCGATAATGTTCCTCGCGATGAAGAAAGCTATACTATTTGGAAAAAATTTATTTCGGAAGACAGAATTATATTGGCTTCTAAAAAAGATAACTTTTGGGAAATGGGCGATACTGGTCCTTGTGGTCCGTGTACCGAAATTCACGTGGATTTACGAGATGAAGCTGATAAAAAGAAAATACCGGGCCGCGATTTAGTAAACAACGACCATCCGCAAGTGATTGAAATTTGGAACAATGTTTTCATGCAATTCAATCGAAAAACTGATAGTTCCTTGGAAAATCTTCCTGCTACGCACGTTGATACTGGCATGGGTTTGGAGCGCTTAGCGATGGCTCTTCAAGGAAAACAATCCAACTACGATACTGATTTATTTCAAACCTTAATTCAACACATGGTTAAGGTCTCTGGTATTTCCTATGGAAAATCTGAAGAAACTGATATTGCCTTGCGCGTTATTGCTGATCACATTCGAACGATTGCTTTTTCAATAGCTGATGGTCAAATTCCAGCAAATAATGGTGCTGGTTATGTAATCCGGAGAATTTTGCGAAGAGCAGTCCGTTACGGCTACCAAACATTGGGATTGAAAGAATCTTTTTTGAGCGACTTATCGCTCGTATTATGTAAATTAATGGGAGATCCTTACAGTGAATTGATCTCACAAAAAGACATTATTTCTAAGGTTATTCGCGAAGAAGAAAATAGTTTTTTCAGAACACTAGAGCTAGGAATTCGAAGAATGGATTTGCTAATGCACGAATGCAAGTCACAAAACATCACTGTAATTGCTGGAAATTCAGTTTTTGAATTGTATGACACCTATGGTTTTCCTGTTGATTTAACTTCGTTAATTGCACGAGAAAATGGATTAAGTATCGATGAACAAGGTTTTAACAGCGAACTACAAATTCAAAAAGACAGATCACGCGCAGCAACAGCCGTAGAAACTGATGATTGGGTACAAGTAAATCCGGACGAAACAAGCAAATTTATTGGCTATGACCACACAAGAGCTGAAGTCCGAATTATCAAGTATCGAAAAGTTTCTCAAAAGCAAAAAGAATTTTTTCAATTAGTATTAAATCAAACTCCTTTTTATCCTGAAGGCGGAGGGCAAGTTGGCGACAAAGGAATTCTCAGTAATGAAAACGACCAGATTATCATTTTTGACACGAAAAAAGAAAATAATTTAATCATCCATTTAAGCGAAAAAATTCCTGGCGATTTAAGTGGGAACTATACTGCTGAAATAGATGTCGAAAAACGCCAATTAAGTTCAGAAAATCACTCGGCAACGCATTTACTGCATCACGCTTTGAGAAAAGTACTTGGAAAGCATGTTGAGCAAAAAGGATCGCTTGTTAATCCTGCTTATTTGCGCCTCGACTTTTCACATTTTGCTAAAGTGACAGATGAAGAAATAGAGCAGATTGAAACAATGATAACAGACGCAATTCACCAAAATATTTCCTTGGAAGAACGCCGAGCAGTTCCAATTGATGAAGCAAAAGCAATGGGTGCAATGGCCTTATTTGGAGAAAAATATGGAGATTCTGTTCGCGTTATTAAATTCGGTGATTCCGTTGAATTATGTGGTGGAATACATGTGCCCGCAACTGGAAAAATTGGTCTTTTCAAAATCACCTCAGAGGCCGCAGTTGCAGCCGGAATAAGAAGAATAGAAGCTATCACAGGACCAAGTGCTGAAAAGTATTTCAAAGAAAAAACAGAGAAATTTGATGCTATTAGTTCTCTTTTAAAAAATCCACCTGATGTACTGAAATTTATTGACGAACTTCTAAAAAAGAATCAACAATTAACGAAGGAGATCGAAGTGCAGCAGAGAGAGAATGCAAAAAACATCAAACTTGAACTCAAAACAAAAATTACCGCAATTAATGGAATTCATTTTCTTGGAGAAATTCTTGATTTGAAGATGCATTCGATAAAAGATATTTTATTTCAATTGAAAGAAGAAAATCCCAATTTTATTGGCGTGATCGGAAACTCGGAAGGTGATAAGTGTTTCTTAAGTCTAATTGTTTCTGATAATTTAGTGGCAGAGAAAAATTTAAATGCCTCGCAAATAATTCGTCAAGTTTCAAAACACATTCAAGGCGGAGGAGGCGGACAAGCATTTTTTGCAACTTCTGGAGGAAAAAGGAAGGAAGGTTTGGTAGCTGCTATTCAAGAAATAAAATCTCTCTTTTAATTTATTTAGTTTATTTGATAACTCGTTAAATTTCTTGCATAATTTTCTTCTCTCTCTAGTGCGCTAAAAGTTTGATGCAAAACTTAATCCTAAAAAAATTCGACCGCTTCGCGGTATATCTTAAATTGTTAAATTGTTGAATAGTTAAACCTTCGACAGGCTCAGGTCTAAAAAGCCCGAACTGCACGCACATAAAGCGTGGCGTACTTAATGCCGCTGTAGGCACCCCCATCGCTGAAGCTGAAGTACCACGCGAAGTCGTAGCTGCCCTCCGTACTACTCCACCAGTTGGCCAGTTGTAATTGTGTGGCACCAGAAATTTGTGTTAATGAACGGGCTACAGTATAGTAATTATTCCAAAGCATACTAAGCTCTTGAATAGAAGGCAAATACCAGTCACTTTGTCCACCAATGGTTGAGTTCAAACAAAGTGAAGCTGCACTGTTCGTATGGCCCGCTTGTACAACAATTGCGTTGCTATTGCTCAACCCATCCCAACTGCTTTGTGCTGAAGGTCCGATTAAAGTTTGATTAATATTACTCCAAGCCTGAGCTGTACTCAAGTCAGTTTTGTCCACAATTAAACCATGTTCTACACCAGCATTGTCTTTCCATAAATGAAAGATAACTCCACCGCCAAATTCTTCGCCAATGTAGTGCGTGAAGTTGCCTCCTGTTCCACCTCCACTAACACTTCCTGCACTCTTCGCATACATCGCATAAGGCACGCTTAACAACTGGGTTGTACCCATTGTAAGAAAGTTTGTCCCTCCTGTGGCATCCATTCCTACTTTTAAGTAGTAATTATCAATGCTCCAGTCTATTGTTGCCATTGAGCCACTTTGCACCGCACCAGCACCAATTACTAAATTGAAAAGACCAAATGCATCTGTATTCACAAAATGGTTTTCGCTGTATTGCGAAGCCCCTGTTGGTGAGGTTTTAAGAATGGTGATTTGAATACCAATTGTTGTTGTTGCAATTGGTAGCCCCGCTGCATTTCGAGCTACTGCACTGTAATTAAATGCATTGGGTGGTATTTGTGCGTTTACCAATAAAGTGAATAGTAAAAAACAAAAGGTTGTAAGTAATTGTATTTTTTTCATTGTATAAAATTTAATTAGTGTTTAATAATTTTGTAAGTGCCAAGGGCTTGCTTATTCCTGTTTTTCAATGAACCCAAACTACTTGCGCTTTTGCCATGTTAGCATTTTGTTTTTTAAATTTAAAAATCTTAAGGCTCTAAATGCCTGACTCATTAGTAATGACAAAAATATCCAGTTGCTCAATGACAGCTATGTTTCAATAATTTCAAGATACTAAATAAATATCTCTTGATGTTGAACTATTGCTTAAGGTAGTGTTGTAACTGACAGAGTATTTCCATAAAAGGTCCCTACAGAATTTATTGCATATGCTCTAACATAATAAAGAGTATTTGGATTAGTGTTGTAGCAATTAGAAAAAAATGAACCAACTCCAAAGCCATTATAATCTATATTGTAATTATTTATTGCTAGAGTGGGATTCATATTTGATGTTGACCAACAAAAACCTCTTTGCGTAATTGGAGCACCACCATCAGAGGAAATATTGCCTCCAGCAAAAAAACTTGAATCAGAAACATTTGTTATTGTATTTGTTGATATGATAACGTTTCCACCAGTTGTTGTGAATGAAATTTCATTACCATAGCTTGTTCCGTTTGCATTTGTGGCAAAAGCGCGAGCAAAATAGCTAGTAGATGGGTTTAAATTTGGTAGAATATTACCTGTCCAAGTACCGAAAGTAGAATATGTGGCATTATTAATTGTTGCTGTTCCTGATGTATTATAGCAAATTCCACTCGCCAAAATGAAATCATTACCATTATTTAATATTGTTAACCCTGTATTAACTGTAGTTGCTAAAATATTTGATGGTGCAATTGTTGTAACTGTTGGAGTTAATCCAGTTCCACCAGCATTTACACTACCTGCACTCTTCGCATACAAAGCATAGGGCACACTCAATAATTGAGTAGTTCCCATTGTTAAAAAATTTGTTCCTCCGCTTGCATCCATTCCAACTTTGAGGTAATAGTTATCGTTGCTCCAATCAATGGTTGCCATTGCACCATTTTGCACAGCGCCAGCACCTATTACCAAATTGAAAAGGCCAAAGGCATCCGTATTCACAAAATGGTTTTCGCTGTATTGCGAGGCTCCAGTTGGAGAAGTTTTAAGAATAGTAATTTGTATACCAATTGTTGTTGTTGCAATCGGTTGACCTGCTGCATTTCGTGCTACAGCACTGTAATTAAAGGCATTGGGTGGTATTTGTGCGTTTACCAATAAAGCGAATATTAAAAAACATAAGGTTGTAAGTAATTGTATTTTTTTCATTGTATAAAATTTAATTAGTGTTTAATAATTTTGTAAGTGCCAAGTACAGCGTTAGAGCTGTTTTTTAAGGATAAAATATAATTACCTGTCGGAAAAGATGCAGTATTTATACCAATGGTATTTGATATTCCCGCGTATTTTCCATTATACACTTCTTTTCCTTGTATATCGGTAATAGAAACAAGCACTTGATCCAAGGTAGAATGGTTTATGCGTATGTTTAGTAAATCAGAAGTTGGGTTGGGAAACACTTTTACATCTAAAACTGCAGCATCTGTTTCTTGAATACTCATAGTTGATAATGTAGCTCCAGCTGTAAATCCACCTCCAAGTGTATTTCCTTCGCTGTCGGTTTGGCTCAGAACTACTAATTCTCCAACGGTAAAACTTAATGATCCATTTGCCTGCGTCATTTTTGTTCCAGCACTATTTACCGATTGCGGAGCGATACTTTGAGTAAAACTATTATTTACGAAAAACAATGCTAATCCAAGTATTGATAAAGGTTTTAATATGCATTTTCCCATTTTACTTAATTTAATTATTTAGTAAATATAGAAATTAAAAGAGGTAGATCGAATAAATTCGATAAAAGAATTGAAGGCGGCGGCGGCGGACAAGCATTTTTTGCAACTTCTGGTGGAAAAAGGAAGGAAGGTTTGGTAGCCACTATTCAAGAAATAAAATCTCTTTTTTAATTTTTTCTTCTGATTTTTTTGATCAGAAAATCCAAAGAATTATTCACATAATTTACGGTTTCTTTTTCTAACTTAAAGAAATAGATACTGCCAAAAAATAGTATGGCTACTAAACTTGACATAAAAAGCATTTGAATCCATAAATCTTGAAATATATTTTGGAGATAATGACACAAGAAAAAGGTTAGTAAGCCAAGTGCTATAATTACAAATTGACCTTTTGTAAATGGATGGATTTTATACACCTTATACACAAAAAGCAGACGACCTAAATTGTAGCAAACTAAAGCAATTGATGTTGAAATTGCAGCTCCATAAATGCCATAAGAAGGAATAAAAAGTAAGTTTAGACCATAAACAGTTCCAATTAAAAACAGGGTAAAAATCATGTCGTATTTATACTTCTTTGATGTGGTAAATATTGCACCATTCAATCCAAAATACATGTCCGTCAAACGCCCTATCATTAGGAAGAAAAACACCCAAATTCCCGCTTTAAATTCTGGCTTTAAAAAAGAAAATAAGAAGTCAATATTGGACCAAATTAAAAGAAAAGAACCTAAACCAATAACCAATGCTACAGAACTAACTTGAGTATATAATTCTTTCATTTTCTCCATTTCGCGTTTTTTCCAATGATCAGCAATTAGCGGAGAACTAATTCTTACAATTGCTTTATAAGGAACTTGCAGGGCGCTTGTTAAAAAAACAACGGTGGTATAAACACCTGTTGCTTGAAGTCCTAAATAGGAAGCTATCATTATTACATCGAGTGAAATAACCAAAGTACTTCCCAAGGTATTTATATAATTAAAAGCCGAAAACTGGAAAATTATCTTGCGGAATTTCTTGGAAATGTTTAAATTAGAAAGTCCCAAATGCAATTCATCTATACGATACATATAAACAAGTAAAATAATAACAGGAATGAAATACACCAAGCTGTGTAGCACGACAAAATCGTCAAAAGTGATGAATTTAAACCATAGCAAGAAAAGAATACTCGTAACTGCTAATCTTAAGACGAGCTCCATTGCGAAAACAGAAACTATGTTCTTCAGAAGACTTCTTAAATAAACCTCTAAAACCAAGTAAAAAACATAGGCAATTCCAAGTGGGATTAACCAAAAATAATAGTTCGTAAAGAACTGAGATTTTTCAAGATAAATGGATTCAATATCAGAGCGAAACCACAAAGCAATAAAAGTCATAAGAATTACTCCAATTAATACTATGGAAATACTAAAAGGCAAGAAACCGTGGTGCTTTTTTTCCTTGTTATTAAAAAATGGGAAGAATTTCCAAACAGAATAGACCATTCCCAAATTTGAAAGTTGAGCAAATAAAATTCCCAGGGAAAAAATAAGGTTAACGACACCAATTTGTTCGGTTGATAAGATCAACAAGAATAAAAAAGCCTTGTTAACATATCCCAGAAACAATCCCAAATAGGAAATGAGCATTGTGCGCAAAGAATCTTTTTGAACTATTCCCATAATTGATTTGAACAAAGATAAGAGATAACGGCCAATAAATTAGAGTCTTTATTTATTGTTACTTTTGTTCTAAATAATCCGTGTGAAAAAAGTCCTAATTATAACGTATTATTGGCCTCCAAGTGGCGGAAGTGGTGTACAACGCTGGCTGAAGTTTGTTAAATATTTCAGGGATTTTGGAATTGAACCAATTGTTTTAACTGTCGCTCCGGAATTTGCAGCTTTGCCAAATATAGATGAAAGTTTAGAACACGAAATACCAGTTGGAATTGAAGTACATAAAACACGTGCTAAAAGTCCCTTTGGATTTTATAAAAAAATTAAAAAAGGCACTATTCCAAATAGCGGATTTGCAGGTGAGGGAAAAGCGAATTTATTTGATAACTTGTTTCGTTTTATTCGCGGAAACTTTTTTATTCCTGATGCAAGAATTGGATGGAATAAATTTGCCTTGGAAAAAGCACGAGAGCTAATCCAACTGCACGCAATCGACACTGTAATTACAAGCTCTCCGCCCCACTCCACCCAATTAATTGGACTCCAATTAAAAAAGGAATTTAATATTAAATGGCTTGCTGACTTAAGAGATCCTTGGACAGAAATATATTACAATAAACTACTTTTTAGAACAAACTGGGCGAAGAAAATCGATTATCGATATGAACAAGCTTGCTTGCAAAATGCAGATACTTTAATCGTTGTAAGTGAAGATATAAAAAGACGATTTGGAGAAGCAAGAGAAACTATTTTAGAGAAAATACACGTAATACCAAATGGATTTGATGAAGAAGATTTTTCTAAGGCCCAAACAAAAAATGATACAGGCGTAAAATACATTTCTTATGTTGGAAATCTCGGATTGCAATATCCAATTGAGGCTTTTTTAAAAACATTTTCTGAGCTCGTTAAAGTTGATCAGCAATGGAGAATTCGTTTTGTTGGAAATGTGAGTGATGTCGTTAATACTGAAATACAAAAATTGGACTTAGAAAAATGGGTGGAATTTATACCTTATGTAGAACATAAAAAAGCAGTTGAATACATGAATAATTCTGATTTACTCTTGCTTATTATTCCAAATACTGAAAACAATAAGGGGATTTTAACTGGGAAATTATTTGAGTACATTGCAACAGGAAATCCAATAATTTATATTGGACCTGAAGATGGTGATGCAGTAGAAATTTTGAAAAAAACAGAAGGGATTTCTTATTTAAACTTTAATTCTGAGGAAAATATTATTCCGTTCTGCTCATCAGTTTTGAAGAAGTCTGAAAAATCAAAACAAATTAACTATATTTATTCACGCAGAAATTTGACAAATAAAATCACTGAACTGATTTTTCAAATAAAATAGTTGCTTTGTGATTATTTTTTTTAAATCTCATCTATAATTTCCTTAAATAATTTAGAAATATAATCTTTAGAGAATTTATTCGTGATCTGATCAGAAATATTCATTCTAGAATATTTTATTTGAATAGATTTTTCAAGAGAAGCTACAATTTCAAGAGTATCATTGTCAACAATTTTTCCATTTGAATCATTTATATATTCTGGTAATACACCTACTCGACTCGCAATAACTGGGCAACCACAAGCAAGAGCTTCCAGGGGGACAATTGAAAATGTCTCAAAATCTGAAAAATGTAGTAAAAAATCGGCTTTATTATAAAATTCAGGGAGATTTAAATTATCTACGGTTTCGATTCTTTCTGTCTCAAACTTAATTTGATTTTCAATATCTTTTGTAAGCAACGGCCCAGTTCCAATAAGTATTAATTTAAATTCTATTGTCGGATTTTTATGCTTGAGTAAATTTAAACTTTCAATAACTAAATCAAGACGCTTTGGATATCTCCAGTTTGCAACTGCAAGAAAAATAATTTGCTCATTTGTTCTAGCTACTTGCTTGTATTTAAAATAACTTGAAATGACATTTGGTACGACAGAACTATTTGTTGAAACTTCTAAAAATTTTAAAGTTTCCTTCAATTGATTTGAAACTACGATAATTTCAGAAGAATTATTTAGCGCTTTCATTCCTTTTTTCCGCAAGAAATTTCTACGAATAAATTTTTCAATTCCAGACCAATGCTCAATATGAACTTGTTTCAATTTCATTTTTTTTGAAAGAAAATACCCAACTATCCCTGCATTGAATAGTACATTGGAAACAATTATATCAAACTTGATTTCGGGTTGAAAAGCCCTAATTTTTTTTTGAACTACTAAAGAAACAAACCTCGGCATGTAGTAAAGGAATTTATATAGAATTCCTGAAAATCTTATTACATAAGTATTTTCATTTATATCTGAAACTTGCGCAGTTATTTTCAGCGGTAAAGCTCCATTCTCAAATAACAGATGATAAACTGTAACCTTATAATTCTGATCTAAACACTCAGCGTGTCTCTTTACAAAAATTCCAAAACTTTGTTTTTCTCTCGTTGGATACCAATTGGTCAGAAACAGTATATTTTTTTTTCTCAAACTATAAAATTAGGCATCATTTGATCTTTCAGCAGGAAAAAAAAGATAATTGCCATATAGAATATCTTCTTTGAGATTGTTATTTGGTAATTTTCTTCCTCTGAATAAACTAAAAGAACAATAATTAATTTCATCAAAAAAGCACATTACATCCTTCACATCATATCCAGCGTTGTTAAATGTTTCTTTATTTAATTCAACTAAAACAATAGGCTTAAATTTTTGTATCGATTTTGTCATCCCTTGCAGAGCAGATAATTCTGCACCTTCAATATCTATTTTAACAAAATCAATTCTTTCTAATTTATTTAAATAGATATCGTCAAAAACTTTCAAATCTATTACCTCCTCCAATTCATTTCTTGCTTCACTTTGATATAATGAAGATAATCCTTCATGAATTCCTGAATGAGGCTTTATATCAGTTGAAGTATATACCTTTAATTGACAAGATTTATCAAATAATCCATAATTATTAATTTCAACATTACTGAAATTATTTAATTCAACATTATCTTTTAAAAGTCCTAGTTGAAAACTAGTTGGTTCAAATGCAATAACTTTTCCGTTTTTTAATAATGAAGCTGCATAAAGAGAAAATTCACCTTGATTAGCACCAACATCAATAAAAGTCATATCACTTTTTAAAAATCCCTTTAGAAAAAGTAATTCATTGATATGGTGAAATCCATTCCAATAAATGCTTCCACCCATATAACTGTTTTTATCAACTCGCATTTGAATGTTTCCCATAAAATTATCAATGACAACAAACTCTTTTTGATAGGAGATGAATTTCTTTTTTAATTTTCTAGAAAGACGAACCAACACCATTCCAAATAGATAAGTTATTGGATTCAGAATGAGCTTAGTTGTAATAAAACGATAAATTCTATGCATTTGATTTGTTTGAACTGTTACTTTTTATTTCCATAAACACAATTCCGATAAAACCAAATAAAAGCAGCAGCGACCCAATCATAGAAAAACCGCTCGCTTTTTTAAATGAAATAGGTTCAAATTTCCAGACTATCTTATGTTTTCCTGTTGGAATCATAGCTCCTCGTAGAATGTAATTCGCTCTAAAAATCTTCTCTGTTTTCTTACCATCAATGTAACAATTCCAACCGTCTGAATAATATATTTCACTAAAAACTGCATTCATTGGGATTGTAGAATTTGAAGTATAGGCCAATTCATTCACACCGTATTTAATGAGAGAAATTGTCGCTGTTGAATCAATTTTATCAAGAGGAGCTAAATACTTTGAGAATTCCTTGTTTACAATTGCAGTATTACTGAGGTTGTTTTTTCCCAAAGCTTCCATTTCTTCATTGCTATTTTTAACTTGTTTTACAGCAGATACAAACCAAGCTGCTCCATTTGCATTTGGATTGGAAGTTGCCTTAACCCCTTTTCCAGAAATAAAATACTTGGTATTTAACATATTCAAAACTGGCGTAAAATTCTCTTGTAAGACAACAGAATCAAAATTTGTTGCTTGGAAAAAACCCTCAATAATTTGCATCTGAGCTTGAGGATCTTTTGTTTCCTGATACTGCGCCATAATTTCCGGGCGCTTTACAATCTCTTTATTGATAAATTCTTGTCGAACTTTCATCATTTCATCATTGATATAAAAATCAACAAGCTCCTGATAACGCTTTAACTTAGCACCATGATATCCGCCAATACTTTTATGAAAATAACTTGTATTTGTCTCAGCAAATGGATTTGAAAACGATAGGACACGGAAATTGGTATTCAAATTTAAAACGCCAAAAGCCGCTAATGATTTTATATTTTCAGAAGCTATATTTTTATAATGAATAGAAGGCAGCATTTTAGTTTCCAAAGAATTTACTTTCTCATTAAAATTTGGAATTGTGGACTTTTCATTCTCCAAAATTGAGAAATCTGCAACTTGCACAGGATTTGGTGTTGCTGCAAGAGAATTTTCCTCATAACTCTTGTATATTCCATCTTCCTCATCACTATTTAGGTAGCGACTACAGACAGAAATATTATCAAAAGCAACAAGTGCAATTGCAATACCAATCAATATTTTATTTGAAAGCTTTGCATAAACTGCTACCAAAACAATTCCACAAGCCAGAATAACCAAAAAGATTGAACGCTCGAGATCACTTTTATAAAGCGAAATTCTTGTGTCAATTAAAGCTTGTTTTAAACCATTTAATTGAGAAACATCCTGGTTCCCTTTCATTGCATCGTTGAATTGTTTTACTTCATCTACGCGTAAAAATGAACCTGAAAGCGAAGGGAAAACATAGAGTAAGATCACACTGAATACGACACCACCAGTAACATATAGGTAAACTTTCTTGTTTTCAATCAGTTCACTTTTCTTAAATAGACGATCTAGAAAAAGTATTCCCAGAGCTGGCATCATCACTTGAAGCAGTGATAAAATCATCTTTGAATCTCTAAATTTATTGTAAAGAGGGAATTTATTTATGAAAAAATCATTAATTCCACCGGGATCATTCGATGCCAATAAAATCGCCAAAATACTCATTGCTAAAAATGACCACTTCAAACTATCCTTTATTAAAATCAATCCTAAAACAAAAAATGTGAGCATCAGTGCACCGAAATAAAAGGCACCACCACTACTCGACTGTCCACCCCAATAGCGATTCATCTGAGCAATTTGTTCAGAATACTGGCTGTCTACATTTTCCATAGCAACTTCATCATTTCCAAGATAATCGCCTTTTTCTCCTTTAGCATTCGGCGAGAGCATTGAAAGGAACTCTCCAGGTCCAAAATTGTATTCTAAAATATAATTTTTATTCAAACCTTCTTGAGCTTGAGAATTCGTAGCAGTTTTTGGTTTAATTGTTAAATCTGTAGCTCCGCGTGTGGTATGCTTGCTGTATTCCAAAGTTGTCATAAGGTTACTTGCAGAAGGTAAAACAGCTAGAATTGTTCCTAAAGACAAAGCTGCAATAACTTTCCCCAGCGAAATGTATTCTTTTTGAATAAGTAAACGTACACCTTCTCCAATTGCTACTGCAGTCAAAAGAAACACCAAATAATACGTCATCTGAAGATGGTTTGCCGTTAAATTCAAACCGAAAAACAAGGCAAAAATGATACTTCCTAGCAGCCACTTCCCACGAAAAGCCAAGAGCATACCTCCAAGTGCGGGAGCCATATAAACAATGGCATTCACTTTTGTCATATGTCCGCCAGCTAAGTACAAGATATTGATTGTTGAAAATCCAAAGGCAATAGCTCCAAGTATTCCGAGCCAGGGATTTATTCTCATGCAAAGCGCAAAAATATAAAACCCTAACATCGCCATAAATAAAATTCCAATTGGTCGAGGCAATCCTAACTTGAGAATAGAATCTACTATAATTAAGAAATTTGAAGAGTGTTCAACAGAAATTTGATAGGCTGGCATTCCACCAAACATGGAATTTGTCCAAAGTGGATCGATATTATTTTGCAAACGACAATCCACAATTTCCTTTGCCATTCCTTGAAATTGCTTGACATCATTTTGCTTTAAAGAATAATCGCTGTAAAGTGGAGAAAAGTAAGCAGAAGCTAAACCAATAAAAATAACAACAGCAATAAAATGTGGTAAAAGGTTTTTTAATAATGCTTTCATGAGTATTATTTTTTTTGTGAAAGTAATAAGAATCTCCTAATTATTGATTCAGTTTGTATATGATTTAATGAGAAAAAATTGATTATTCACATAAAAACTTGATGAAAATTATTTTACAGTTCGTTCAAGCATTGGAACAAACTTAAAAGTCCCAAATTCTTGAATTGAATATTCAGTTTCTTGGGTTTTAATTATTTTCAACATTTTTTGTTCTTTTCCTTCTCCAACAGGAATAATCATAATTCCACCGATTTTTAATTGCTTTATTAATTCATTTGGAATTTCTGGAGCTCCACAGGTCACCAAAATTTTATCGTAGGGAGCATAGGAAAGATTCCCTTTGTAGCCATCTCCAAAGTACATTTTTGCACTAAAATTAAAGAAACCAACCATCTGTTTTGCTTTCATAAAAAGTTCTCGATGGCGCTCAATTGAAAATACTTTGGCGCCTAATTGACAGAGAATACAGGTTTGAAATCCAGAACCAGATCCAATTTCTAGTACTTTCTCCCCTTTCTTTAGTTCCAATAAATCAGTTTGAAATGCAACAGTGTAAGGGTGAGAAATTGTTTGCCCGGAACCAATTTGAAAAGCCATATTCGTATAAGCTTGTTCATCAAATGCTAAGTCTAAAAAAAAATGGCGGGGAATGGCATTAAACGCTTCCAAGATATCCTTGTTCTTAATGCCCATATCAACTAATTCTGCAATAAGAATCTTTCTTTTTCCTTGATGTTTAAACGTATCTTTTAGATGTTGCATTATATAACTTCTTTTAATTCTATCCCAACGGGACAATGATCTGAACCAAAAACATCATTGTAAATCGTAGCTTCGGATATATTTTCTTTAAATGAATCCGAACATAAAAAATAGTCTATTCTCCAACCGATGTTTTTTGGTCGCGCTCCAGCACGATAACTCCACCAAGAATACTTTAGTGTTTCAGGATATTTCCATCTAAATGTATCAACAAAGCCATTTTTTAAAAAATTTGACATGCCATCAATTTCTGCTTGCATATAACCAGCTGCTTTATTGTAATTTTCTTTGGGTCGCGAAAGATCTATTGCTTGATGGGCAACATTAAAATCGCCACAAACAACTACAGGCTTATTTTTTTCTAGTTTTTTTAGATAAATCAAGAAATCTGAATCCCATTTTTGTCGATAGGACAAACGTGCAAGCTCACTGCCAGAATTTGGAACATAAACACAAACAAGAAAAAATTTATCGTATTCTGCGCATGTTATTCGTCCCTCCTGATCGTGTTCTTCAAGACCCATATCAAAAGTGACTGAAAGAGGTTGTATTTTTGAAAAAATCGCAGTTCCTGAATATCCTTTTCGTTCTGCACTATTAGCATAAACATGATAATTAGTTAACATAGCGATAGCTTCATTCACTTGTTCTGGTGTAGCTTTAGTTTCTTGAAGACAAATTATATCTGCAGCAAGTTCTTCCATGTCATGAACAAAGGACTTTCCTACAATTGCACGAATGCCATTAACGTTAAAAGAAATAATTTTCATAAAAAAGAAAAGCTTATAAATTTTGAAAAAATAAAAGTACTAAGAAAAATTATCCTTGACACTTTTCTTCAGGACGAGCGCCACACAAACCACAGGATTCACCTTCTTTGTTTAAAAGTGGATTATTCGATGCACAAGTGCCAGCAAATTTTCCGTCTTTTTTGAGCAAGAGTTTGATTGAAATTCCAGTAACTCCAATTCCTAACAAACCAATAGTTAATAATACTACAGCTAGCATTCTACAAAAATTTTAACAAAAATAGGAAACTATATTAGTTTTTATCGATAAGTCGGCCAGAATTATAATAATTCGTCAAAATACCTGATGGAATTCCAAAATAACCCACATTCCCTATTCCTGATAATTCTGCTTTCAGTTTACAATTAGTACTTTGTAATTCAGAGTACAAAGAAGATGCAGAACGCAAATAAATAGAATCTTTTACAAATAGATTTTTAGCTGAAAATGTTCCATTGGCTGATATGTCAATTGTAAAGAAATCGCAGGTACCTGCAAGTTCAATATCTGGAGTGCCATAACTATTGTTTAAATAGATTGTTTTTGCCTTTAATTTCAAATTAATAGAACCTGAGGTTTCATTAGCATCTATAGTTAAATCCGATAAAGAGAAATCTAACGTGTCCTTAGAAAATAAAAGTTCTGAACCATGATAAAAAATAAAATCTAATACAGAACAATGAATTTCAACAACTATTTTTTCGGTTTTGTAGCGTAAAAATCGGCACTTATTATTGTTTTTAATAATAAGCTTTCCCGCTTCAATATCACTCGAAATAAAATTGACTAAATTCTCACCTGCACTAATTTCTATAAAATTTGCAGTATCTTTTATTAATTCATAGTGAATATTAGGGCCTAAGTCTAATTGAGTAAAACTTCCAAGTGGAATAATTTTATCAATTATGCTTCCTGTAGTTTTGAAACAAGAACGATCGGCTTGTTTTTTACAAGAACTAAAAAAAAGCAAAACCAAAAAAAAATTAAAGGTTCGTAGTAGCATAATTATTTATAATTAAAAGTATAACCTACAACAAATTCTAAATAATCCGCACGAGCTAGATGTGTTTTAAGATTTATGGAACTTGTTAAGCCATTAGAAAATTGATACCTACACCCTATTCGATTGTATAATTGAGAAGCTGTTCGGAATTTGTCCTTTAAATAAACACCCATTCCTAAGACAAAATTAAAGTTATTCAAAGGAACCAAATACGCAGTATAGAAACCGATTTGTAAAATATCCATTTGTGTTTTTGGGATAGACGGTTCGTATGAAAAAATAACTTGCTTTGAGATAAAATCTAAGTCGAATTCTATACCTGCTTTCTGTCCAAAATACCTGCGGACAGAAAAACCAGTGCCATAAACCGGATAACTTTTTCCGCCAATAGGCATTACTGAATTCCGGGAATACATTCCAAAAACATTATATAGCCACTTATTTAACGGGAAATCAGAAGTAGCTCTGTCGGTATATTCAATTTTTTGGCCAAGTCTCCTTCCATAACCTAAAGAAATGTATGGAATATTAATCCCAAAATTTGGCATTTTAAAACCTCCATTACTAAAATGCGTCATATCCATTCCAAGACTTATTGAACTATTCTTAAAACGTTGAATACTTTTAATACCAAAGCACATCATGGTGTTAAAGTTTGTTCCAATTGCAACATTTTTCGGATTTTCGAAATAAGAGGAGTTGGAATAAGCTAAACCAGTAGCAAATTTGAAATTCATTTCAAATTTTCGATATTTTATAAGTGGAAGTTCGGCAAATCCATACAATCCTGTATACGTTCCGAGCACTTTTGTATTTCCAACTGAACCGATAAAAAGTGTTGCGCCAATTGTTGGATAACGATAAGCTTTATGCCAAAGTTTAGACCCACGTGTATGGTTAAAATAACTAATTTCAAGCGCTTTAGCTGTTTCTTTTGGGAGATGTGACATTGTTTGGTGTTGGACAACTAAAAATCCTATTTTTGATTTTATTTCAAAACCTTTTTCATTAGTTCCTTGTCCAAAGAATAAAAAAGGCAAGCAACTTATAATTAAAAAAAAATGAAGTTTCCCAAACATATTTATCAAAGATAAACAAAGGTGAACGAGTATAATCTATATTTTTACAAAAAAAATGGATTCACGACTACAAGCATTTGAAAGATTATTGACAATCATGGATGAGCTCCGTGAAAAATGCCCTTGGGACAAAAAACAGACCATTGAAAGCCTTCGCGAGTTAACAATTGAAGAAACATATGAATTGGCAGATGCAATTACCGCAAATGATTTAAACTCCTTAAAAGGCGAATTAGGCGATTTATTCTTGCATCTTGTATTCTATTCAAAAATAGCTGAAGAACAAATAGCATTTACTTTAACAGATGTTTTAGATGGGATTTGCGATAAATTAGTTTACCGACACCCTCATATTTACAGCGATACTATTGTAGCTGATGAAACAGAAGTAAAGGCCAACTGGGAAAAATTAAAATTAAAAGAAGGGAAAAAATCAATTTTGGAAGGTGTTCCTTCTTCGTTACCTGCATTAGTAAAGGCAATTCGAATTCAAGAAAAAGTTAAAGGAATTGGATTTGAATGGAAAAAAAAGGAGGATGTTTGGGGAAAAGTGAAAGAGGAGTTGGAGGAATTCCAAGTAGAAATTGCGGCAAATTCTGAAAACATAGAAGAAGAATTTGGCGACTTATTATTTTCTTTAGTAAACTATGCTCGATTCATTGATATTTCTCCAGAAAATGCCTTGGCAAAAACAAATCAAAAATTTATTCGGCGCTTTCAATTAATGGAGGAAACAATTCGCGAAGACAAGAAAAAAATTGAAAATATGAATCTTGATGAAATGGATGTATATTGGGAAAAAGCAAAAATTCACTTAAAAAATAAAAAATGAACTTAATCGAAAATCAGTTACTGCTAACATTTGGGCTCTTAATTGTAACAGTGATTATAAAACTAGTGAGCCGAAAATCAGTCAATCGCTTTTTAAATCATTTTGACTTTGACGCGAAAAGAAAACGAATTGCACATAGAATCATTAATCTTTTTCTATTTATTTTTATTACTGTAACCCTTATTTCTATATGGAATATTGACAAAAAAGATTTAATTGTATTTCTTACTTCTGTGGTAACTGTTTTAGGGATTGCATTTTTTGCACAATGGTCAATACTTGCAAATATTACATCAAGTTTAATCTTGTTTTTTAATCATCCCCTAAAAATTGGGCAAACCATTCGTGTTTTAGACAAAGAATATGATGTGGAAGGTAAACTCGTAGATATTTCCTTTTTCTTTATGTACATTCGAAATGCAGAAGGCTATTTAATTACAATTCCGACTTCTGTAGCTTTGCAAAAAACAATGGTAACTAAAGAAGAAGTGAAAAAGAAATAATTTAAGCTACTGGATAACATAAAAAATACTTTTCAACTGGCTGAGCCAATGCTGAAATATTTAAATTATCAGAAGCTTTTGTGAGATCAATTATTTCTCCAGTCTTCATTAAAATATTAATATTTTCCTTGTCTTGATTATACGCTTTATTAGTAAGGATATCTGAATACACAAAATAATCAAGAGCTTCAGGCGTCAAATTATATAATGACTGTACCGTCTTTTTTTCATTTTCAATTCTAGCTTTGCTAAATGGCTCTTTTGAAATTTCAATTTTAAAAAGTTTGCGGTTCACAAGTGCCTTAGAAAGAATCGATAAAACCTGATCTGAATTATTCTGCCACTCTTTGATTGCTCCCAAAATATCATAATCATCGAGCTGAGCGAAAAAATCTAAAACTTTAGGGTTTTTCTCAAAATCTTCTTGTTTTATATCATTTTCAAGAAAAAACTTTAAGGCAGAACTTGCAAAAATTACTTCGCCGTTTTTAACCAACTCTTTTGCCCTTCGCAAAGTATAAATAAGCATGTATTCCGCTGCAACAACCGTCTTGTGAAGATAAACTTGCCAATACATCAAGCGCCTTGCAACTATAAATTTTTCAATTGAATAAATTCCTTTTTCTTCAAGTACCAAATTTCCATTATGCACATTCAGCATTTCAATTAAGCGCTCGCTGCCAATAATTCCTTCGCTAACACCAGAATAAAAACTATCTCGATTCAAATAATCCAAACGATCCATATCCAATTGACTAGAAACCAACTGATGTAAATACGGCTTTTCATACTTATTTTGAAAAATTAAAAGTGCTCTATTTAAATCCTCACCAAATTCTGTACTTAAGCGATCTATAAAATAGCCCGAAATTTTCTCGTGACTTACACCGCAAACAATATCGTATTCTAATGCATGACTAAATGGTCCATGACCGATATCGTGAAGTAATATTGCTAAATAAACAGCACGTTCCTCCTCCAGAGAAATGTCATTACCTTTTCTGCGAATTGTTGAAACTGCCTGAGACATCAAATGCATCGCTCCCAAGACATGATGAAAACGTGTGTGAATTGCACCTGGATAAACAAGGTGGCTTAATCCTAATTGCATGATACGACGAAGGCGTTGCATGAAGGGATGTTCTATGACATCAAAAATAATTTCATCAGGAATAGAAATAAAACCATAGACTGGATCGTTTACTATTTTCTTCTTGTTATTTCGATTTAAGTTCGGTCGCAATTGATTAACTTTAGATTAATTATTCAAAGCTATTAAAAATAAGGCAAATGCAAGGTAAAATTCTTTGGGCAGATGATGAAATTGAATTATTAAAGCCGCATATTCTTTTTTTAGAGAATAAAGGTTACTCAGTTGACGGAGTAACTAATGGTTCTGATGCAATTGATAAATGCCATGAAAAGAGCTACGATATTGTCTTCCTAGACGAAAATATGCCTGGACTTTCTGGGCTTGAAACCTTATCTCAGATAAAAGAAGCTTTTCCACTCGTGCCGGTTGTAATGATCACAAAAAGTGAAGAGGAACATATCATGGAAGAAGCAATTGGAAGTAAAATTGCAGATTACCTCATCAAACCTGTAAATCCAAATCAAATTTTATTGAGTATCAAAAAAATTCTTGATAAGAGTAAATTGGTTTCACAAAAAACAAATTCTAATTATCAGCAAGAATTTCGGCAATTAGGAATGCTTTTAAACGGGAGATTGGATGCCGAAGAATGGAAAGAATTATACGCAAAACTAGTTTTTTGGGAAATAGAACTCGATACAATTGAGGAATCTGGAATGCGTGAAATTCTAGAAATGCAAAAAAAAGAAGCCAATAAACTTTTTGCAGATTTTATAGAAGATAATTACCTTGATTGGCTTAATGGAACGGAAGAAGCTCCATTGATGATACAAAATGTTATAAAAAACAAAATAGCACCGAAAATTGGAAGCGAAAAAATAGCAGTTCTACTAATTGACAATTTACGCTTTGATCAATGGAAAATGATCGAGCCTATTTTCGCAAAGTATTTTGTTAAAGATGAAGAAGAAATAGTTTATTCAATACTTCCAACCGCCACACACTATGCTAGAAATGCATTTTTTGCTGGTTTACTTCCATCTGAAATTGAAAAACGCTTTCCTCATCTTTGGAAAAATGAAGATGATGAAGGTGGCAAAAACATGCACGAACAAGATTTCTTAGAGGCTCATTTAAAGCGTTTGGGGAAAAATGTAAAGTGGAGCTATAATAAAATAACAAAAGTTGAAGCAGGAAAAAAATTAAGTGAGCAATTTCATCTTATTAAAGAGAATGACGTTAATTTCATTGTCTATAATTTCGTAGATATGCTTTCTCATGCTAGAACCGAAATGGAAATCATCCGTGAATTGGCAGAAGATGAGGCGGCTTATCGTTCTATCACTGTTTCCTGGATTGAACATTCTCCACTTTTAGAAATTATCAAAAAAATTGCTGAAGCTGGAATAAGGCTAATGATTACAAGTGATCATGGAACAATAAAAGTAACTAATCCAGTGCGTATAGTCGGTGAAAAAAGCACTAATTCTAACTTGAGATATAAAGTGGGAAGAGGTTTAAGCTACAATAAAAAAGAGGTTTTTTCGGTGCAAAATCCTCAGGAAGCTTTTTTGCCAAAACTAAAAATGTCTTCTGAATTTGTTTTTGCAAGAGGAAAAGATTTTTTTGTTTACCCAAACAATTACAATCATTTTGTTAATTATTACGAAAATACTTTTCAACATGGTGGAATTTCAATGGAAGAAATTTTAATTCCATATATCAACCTTAAGCCAAGATAAGTATCATTATTTTAAAACTCTTTTCTGTTTAGAACGTTTCAAAATAAGGGAATGCTTAACTTTGTACTTGACTATGACAGAAATCATTAAAAAACCTTTCAATGTTCGTGAAATCCGGGAAGAATTTCCTGCATTAAGGCAAGAAATTTATGGCAAAAATTTAATCTATTTTGATAATGGTGCAACTTCTCAAAAACCACAAATCGTATTAAATGCCATAAATAAATTCTACTCGAAAGAAAATGCCAACATTCATCGTGGTGTTCATTTTATGAGTCAAAAAGCCACAACAGAATTTGAAGAAGCACGAAAGCAAATTCAACACTTTATTAATGCACGAAAAGCAGAAGAAATTATTTTTACGAAAGGGACAACTGACGGAATAAATCTTGTTGCTTCATCTTATGGAGAATTATTAACCGCCGGAGATGAAATTTTAATTACTGCAATGGAACACCATTCTAATATTGTTCCCTGGCAAATGCTTTGTCAAAGAAAAGGTCTGATACTTCGTGTAGCTCCTATCAATTTTAAAGGAGAATTAATTGTAGAGGAATTTGATAAGTTGCTTTCGAAAAAAACAAAATTACTGGCGATTACCCATATTTCAAACACACTTGGTACAATCAACCCAGTGAAAGAATTAACACAAAAAGCACATGCTGTTGGAGCTAAAGTACTATTAGATGGAGCCCAAAGTATTCAACATATGAACATTGATGTGAAAGACCTCGACTGTGATTTTTATGTTTTTTCAAGCCATAAATTATTTGGCCCCACTGGCATTGGAGTTTTATATGGAAAAGAAGATCTACTAGATCGAATGCCGCCTTATCAAGGTGGTGGCGATATGATTTCACGAGTTACTTTTGAACACACAAGTTATAATGAATTACCTTTCAAATTTGAAGCTGGTACTCCACATATTGCTGGTGGTATTTGCTTAGGAACTTCTGTTGGCTTTTTAAACTCAATTGATCTTGATGGAGCTCAAAAACACGAAAGAGAGTTAACAAAATATGCAGAACATCTTTTAGATACATTTGAAGGATTGCACATTATTGGAGAAGCAAAAAATAAAACAAGTGTTATATCTTTTACTGTGGATGGAATTCACCCTTTTGATATTGGAACCTTACTTGATAAACAAGGAATTGCTGTTCGCACTGGGCACCATTGTACTCAACCACTCATGGATTTTTATAAAATACCTGGAACGACACGCGCTTCCTTTGCCTTTTACAATACCAAAGAAGAAATTGACTTATTTGTGGAGGCAGTAGAAAAAAGCATAAACATGTTGAAATAATGGTAATTCAAACTATCCAAGAAAAACAAGAAGAAATCGTTTCAGAATTTGAGATGTTTGACGATTGGATGACTAAATACGAATACTTAATCGATCTTGGGAAAGATTTACCCCTGATTAAAGAAGAATTAAAAACAGATGAGCGTCTAATTGAAGGTTGTCAATCTCGTGTTTGGCTTAATGCAGCCTTTACTGATGGGAAAATGAAGTTTTCTGCAGATTCGGATGCTATTATTACGAAAGGGATTATTGGGTTATTAATTCGCGTTTTAAATGATGAGCATCCTGAAACTATTCTAAAAACTGATTTAAAGTTTATTTCTGATATTGGACTTCAAGAACACCTTTCTCCAACTCGGGCTAATGGATTAAATGGCATGATAAAGAAAATGAAAATAGAAGCACTTAAATACATTCAACACTAAAATGGAAGACCTAGAAAATAAAATTGTGAGCATGCTAAAAACAATCTATGATCCAGAAATTCCTGTTGATGTATATGAATTGGGTTTGATTTACGAGGTAAAAATAGATGAAGAAGGAAATGTTACAATTGAAATGACGCTAACTTCCCCAAATTGCCCTGTTGCTGAAAGTATGCCGAAGGAAATCGAAGATAAAGTTGCAACTGTTGAAGGTGTTCTTAGCTCCAAAGTGAACATTGTATTTGATCCACCATGGGACAAAGACATGATGAGTGAAGAAGCAAAATTAGAATTGGGCTTTCTATAAATTACTTTTTTCTATGGGTAAATCGCTTGAGTTTATAGTTTAAATAATCGTAATATTCGATCACTAAAGCATCTTTAGTTAAAACAATAATTCTAAATTTATCCGAAAGACTCCCAAAACCACCCTGAAATATTTCCAATTGTTCTCCTTTATTATTTAATTCAAATGTTGCTGAATTGTAGTCAAGAGTATCATAAATTATAAATGGAACTTCTGATAAATTTTCATAAGAAAAAGAGAATGTTGCAGAACAAACTTTTGTATTTGATTGAAATTCTATTGTTCCTGTTGGTGAATCATCATAAAATGTGAATCCTTGTCCATCTACAATTCTCGCCTGAGTTACTTCCCAAATGCCATCTAGTTTATTATATACTTGTTTCTCTTTTGAGCAAGCGAATAAAAAAACTATAAGAATCAGAAAAAATCCACGAATCATAGAGCAGCTTGTATCATAGCTAGCATCCCAGTTTTTAAACACGCTGAATCAACATCAAACTTTGGATGATGAACACTATAAATAATTCCTTTTTCCTTATTTCCAACTCCCAAACGGAAAAAACAAACTGGAATAGTTTGACTGTAAAATGAAAAATCTTCAGAAGTCATGCGAAGTGCTAATCCCTCAATTTTTTCCGGACCAAAGAAAGATTCAAATTTTGTTTTTAATTTTTCTGTAAGTTCTTCATCATTCTTTAAAAAAGGATAACCTTTTGAAATAATCAAATTAACATTTCCTTTGTACTTATTTTCCAAGTTATTAGCTAAATCCATTAAAAGAATAGCTGCCTTTTGCCTCCATTCTTCATTCATAGTTCGAAAAGTACCTTTTATTTCTGCACGATCAGGAATTACATTCGAAGCGCCAAGAGCGTTAAAATGTCCAAAACTTATTACACATGGAACTTCCTTAGGGCAAGATTTATGAATGATGTTTTGAGCTTCAATAATAAATTCTGAACCAATTAGAATTGGATTTATACATTTCTCTGGCATAGCCCCATGACCACCAACTCCAATAATTTCAAGATGAAGTTCATCACTAGATGCCATATACAATCCAGATCGCATTCCCAATTTGCCAACTTCTAATTCTGGGAAAACATGAAGAGCATACATTTCCTTAACTTTTGGGTTTTCTAAGACTCCTGCTTTAATTAGTAAACTTGCACCACCTGGATTTTTTTCTTCTCCTGGTTGAAAAATTAGTTTTACAGGATGTTCTAAGTCCTCACCTAATTCAAAAAGAATCTCTGCAGCACCAAGCAAAATAGATGTATGAACATCATGTCCACAAGCATGCATTATTCCGTCAACTTTTGACTTATAAGACGCTGTATTTTGCTCCTGAATCGGCAAGGCATCTAAATCTGCGCGCAAACCTATGCAAGCTTGATTTTCTGAATGTTTAGAAGAACGAATAATGCCAATAATTCCAGTTCCAGCGACACCTTTTTCATAGGGAATTCCAATTTCTTTGAGCTTTGCTGCAACATATTCCATTGTATTAAATTCCTTGTAGGAAAGCTCTGGATTTTGATGCAAATGCTCCCTGTAGCCCTTTATTTTTTCATAAATAGCAGAAACTTTAGTAGTAAGTAATTCTTTTAGCTCAAGATTCATCTGAAGAAATTGAAGTGTAGCCTGAAAGAATCATTCGAAAAGAAATATATGCCATTAAAATTCCAAAAAGTAATTGCACAAGACCTGGGGATATTTTTAAGGATAATTTTGATCCAAAATATGCACCTACTATAAATGTCATTGCGATTAGTAGTCCATATTCCCATTTAACATTTCCACTTTTCCAATAATTTAATACTGCAAAAGAAACAACTGGAAGCATTAACACAAATAAACTTGTTCCTTGTGCTTGATGCTGCGTTAATCCCAAAAGAAAAACA
>JBIKOE010000089.1:0-3262 GCA_044358215.1 Crocinitomicaceae bacterium | reverse complement strand
ATAGTTGAGCTTTTATCTTCCTTATCTATTGCCTTTCTTTTAGTTTGGGGAGCACTTAACGTAAGTGGAAAAACACAAGTAGAGATTCGCTTAATGTATGGGCAGATAATTGCTTTTACTTTATGGATTTACCAACTTTATAGGCCAATTCGACAGTTGGCAGATAAATTTAATGTTTTACAGAGAGGAACCGTTCGAGCAGAACGTATTTTTGATGTTTTAGATGAAGAAGAAAATGTACAGACAAAGGGTTCAATTACTAAGCTTGACTTTAACCAAGCAATTATCTTTTCGAATGTTTATTTCGGGTATGATTCAAAAAATAGTGTGCTAAAAAACGTTAACTTAGAAATAAAGCCCGGAGAAACACTCGCTTTTGTTGGTGCAACAGGTGCAGGAAAATCTACAATCGTAAATCTTTTAGGACGTTTTTATGAATATGATAAAGGTATAATTTCTATTGGCGGAACAAATATTAATGAAATAGACATTGCTTACTTGAGAAGTAATATTGCAATTGTTTTACAAGATGTTTTTCTTTTTTCAGACTCTGTACACAACAACATTACATTAACGGATGAAAATATTAGTAGAAACCAAGTAATAGAAGCAGCTAAAGCAGTTGGTGCTCATGATTTTATCATGCAGCTACCAGGAAATTATGATTATAAAATTGGCGAAAGAGGAGGCGTTCTATCCGTAGGTCAAAGGCAATTACTCGCATTTATTCGTGCTTATGTATACAATCCACATATATTAATTTTGGATGAAGCGACATCAAGTGTTGATAATGAATCGGAAGAATTAATTCAAAAAGCAACTGCAGCACTTACTAAAGGTAGAACTGCTATTGTCATTGCGCATCGTTTGTCCACAATACAAAAAGCAGATAGAATTGTTGTATTAGAAAAAGGTGAAATTGTGGAACTTGGAAGCCATAAAGAGCTTCTTAAAAAAAATGGTGCTTACCGTAAATTAAATGAAATGCAGTTTTTTGCAAGAAATTTAGAATAATAAATAGTGCCTATTTAAGCATTACCCAGCTTTTTTTATTTGAAAACATGAGATAAAATCCCCATTACTAACTTAAATAATAATTCAAACCTATCAAATTATAATTAGTAGCTGTAATTTATATAAAAGGAATTGAAATTCAGTTATATACAAATTATATTTATTATAAATTATAAAAAAATGAAGCCTCTTTCATCTTGGCTATCCGAACCAATGACTATTGCGATTGCAACTATTGCCTTTTTGGTATTGATGGTTCTATTCATGATTAAAAACACGAATAAGAAAGATTAGTATTGCCTTAGTTATTTTTCTTGTTAATCACTGCGACAACTTCTTGTCAACCTTAATTTTTAATCAAAAAACTCTCGTTTTTCCCCATTTAAGTTTGTAATTTGTTGTGCAATAGAAATTTTAAACTAGAACTTTTGAATGAATCTTTTGTTAACTAGAATCAGTATTTTTGCATTAATTTTTAAAAATGATTAAAACAGACATAATTATTATTGGCGCAGGGCCAGTTGGTTTATTTACAGTTTTTGAAGCAGGCCTTCTAAAATTAAAATGCCATTTAATAGATTCCTTGCCTCAAGCTGGAGGACAGTGTTCTGAAATATATCCTAAAAAACCAATTTATGATATTCCGGGTTTTCCAACTATTCTTGCTGGTGAGCTTGTTGATAATTTAATGGAACAAGCCGCACCTTTTAAACCGGGATTTACGCTGGGAGAGGCAGCTCTTTCTATTGAAAAAGATAAGGAGAACCAATTTATCGTAAAAACCGAAAAGGGCACTGAGCACACTGCTCCTGTCGTTATTATTGCTGGCGGACTTGGTGTTTTTGAGCCGCGGAAGCCACCGATTGAGAATTTAGCAAATTATGAAGATAAAGGAGTTGAATACATTATAAAAGACCCCGAGTTTTACAGGGATAAGACCTGTGTTATTTCTGGAGGCGGTGATTCTGCATTGGATTGGGCTTTTTTTCTAGTTGATCAGAAAATTGCCAAAAAAGTCACTTTGGTACACCGAAGTAGCTCTTTTAGAGGGCACCTTGATTCAGTGCAAAAAATAATCAATCTTGCAGAAGCTAATAAAATCGAATTAATTACAGAAGCAGAGGTAATTGATTTGGAAGGCACAAATCACTTAGAACGAATAGTTGTAAAACATCAAACCATAGGAAATAGAACAATAGAAGCAGACCATTTCATACCTCTTTTCGGTTTAAAACCTAGTCTAGGTCCGATTGCAGATTGGGGCTTAGAAATAGAAAAAAATGCAATCAAAGTAAATCCTAAGGATTATTCAACTGCTATTCCTGGAGTTTATGCGGTTGGAGACGTAAATACGTATGAAAATAAGTTGAAACTCATTCTTTGTGGCTTTCATGAGGGAACAATGGCTGTTCAGTCAGCATTTGCTAGAATATACCCAGATAAAAAAAATATCTTGAAGTATACAACTGTAAATGGAATACAAGGGTTTTAAGTAATATAATTGCCTAACTTAATAAGTAGTTTTAACCTATATTGACTTTATGAAGAGATTCAGAATAAATGCGGTTATTATTTTAGGAGTGCTTTCTTTGTCGAGCATCTTGCTAGTTCAATTACTTTGGGTCCGAAAAACAATTGAAATTCAATCAACTAGTACTGCAATCCAACAAAAATCTGATAGTTTAAATTTGAAGGAATTCTCAGAACAAACAAACTTAGCATTGAGAAATGTTTTGAATGTTATCTCCAATGCAATAGAAGATAGCTCAGAGCATTATGGCGCGATTAAGCAGTTAAACGTAAATCAATTTAAAGTAGATATAATACAAGAACTTGATCCCTATTATTTAGAAACATTATTAAAAAAAGCGCTTTACAATCAAAACATTCACGAAGATTTTACTTTTGGAATATATGATTGCTTTACCAATCAATTAACTTTTAGTAAACTATATAAATTTACCGATGATTCCTTATATACATTAGTTAACAACAATATAATTGGTTTGGATTCTGCGCGACTAGAATTAAAAAATGATGGTCATTATTTCACTGTTTTTTTTCCAAATGTTCAAAATAAGCTTCCTCAAAGCACTGTTTTTCTGTCTCCATGGGTTTATATATCAACAATCGTGTTCTTAGTTTTAATTTTTTTCGGGTTTAGTTTAGCCACTATTATTAAGCAAAAAAGATTATCAGAAGTGATAACAGATTTTATAAATAATATGACACATGAATTAAAAACGCC
>JBIKOE010000088.1:0-3278 GCA_044358215.1 Crocinitomicaceae bacterium | reverse complement strand
ATAGAACAGTG
This sequence comes from Crocinitomicaceae bacterium, assembly GCA_044358215.1. Lineage (GTDB taxonomy): Bacteria > Bacteroidota > Bacteroidia > Flavobacteriales_D > Crocinitomicaceae > UBA952. Next base: position 3,267 of record JBIKOE010000088.1, on the reverse strand, counting down.
TGACATCACTATTTTCATCTGATAATACAGTTTTTAGAATCGAAAAAATCGGAGTAATTCCACTACCAGCAGCAAAAAGAACATAAGATTTACTGCATCCTTTAGTTGTTTTTAGCTTAAAGTTTCCAGTGGGCATCATCACTTCTAGCACACTACCTTTTTTTAAGGAATGATTTGCAAATCGCGAGAATTTTCCATTTTCAATTTCCTTAATCGCAACACGCCATTCGTTTTCATTTGGTGAAGAACAAAGCGAATAGGATCTTCGGACTTCCTCCTTGTCTATTAAAGTCTTAAAGGTTAGGTACTGCCCAGCAGAAAATTGAAAATCTTGAATAAGTTCAGTTGGCATCTCAAAAGAAATTGAAACAGCATCTTTTGTCTCTTTTCGAACGTCTTTAATGGTAAGTGAATGAAATTTTGGGTTCATTTGTGCAACTTTCTTCGGTCAAAGATAAACATTAGAACGTTAAAAGTGTTTTATTTTCTTTACAGTTTTGAGATTCAGCTAACGCTAAAGTGCCTTATTATTTAGTATATTTGTTTTATATTCGAACATATGAAAGTTTTAAATACAGAAGAACTTAATCGAAAATTCCAAGAGAAAATCGACAATGATATTAAAATTGAGCCGAATGATTGGATGCCGGATGCATACCGTCAAACCTTGATTCGTCAAATATCACAGCATGCACATTCCGAAGTTGTTGGAATGCTTCCAGAAGGAAATTGGATTACGCGTGCTCCAAATCTACGACGAAAAGCAGTGCTTTTAGCAAAGGTTCAGGATGAAGCCGGACATGGATTGTATTTATACAGTGCTACTGAAACATTGGGCGCAGATCGTGAAGATACGATAGACGATTTACATTCTGGAAAAGCCAAATATTCATCTATTTTCAACTATCCAACTTTGTCCTGGGCAGATATGGGCGCAATTGGCTGGTTGGTTGATGGTGCAGCGATTATGAATCAAGTTCCTTTATGTCGCTGTTCATTCGGACCTTATGCGCGTGCAATGGTTCGTGTATGTAAAGAGGAGTCTTTTCACCAGCGTCAAGGTTTTGAAATAATGATGAAATTGGCGAATGGATCTCCTGAGCAAAAAGACATGGCTCAAGATGCTTTAAATCGTTTTTGGTGGCCTGCTTTAATGATGTTTGGACCAAGTGACGACGATTCACCTAACTCTCAGCAGTCGATGAAATGGAAAATAAAGCGTTTTTCAAATGATGATTTACGCCAACAATTTGTTGATGCAACAGTTGCACAAGCTGCCTTAATTGGCTTAACAATTCCAGATCCCGACTTGAAATTTGACAAAAAAAGCGGACATTATATATTTGGCGAAATCAATTGGAATGAATTTTACGAAGTAGTAAAAGGAAATGGCCCCTGCAACAAAGAACGCATTACTGCCAGAAGAAAAGCAAAAGAAAACGGACTTTGGGTTCGAGAAGCAGCAATGGCTTTTTCTGCAAAAAGAGCAATAAAGAAATCAGCATAGTAAATACAAGGAATATGACAAATAAAGATTGGCCTTTGTGGGAAATATTCATCCGAAGTAAGCAAGGATTGAATCACAAGCATGTTGGAAGTTTACGCGCTGCGGATGCTGAAATGGCTGTAGAAAATGCGCGTGATGTTTACACTAGAAGATCAGAAGGAATTTCAATTTGGGTGATTGAATCAAATAATATCCATGCTTCAGATTCCAGTGATGCTGATATGCTTTTTGAGCCCTCCAATACAAAGGTTTACCGTCACCCAACTTTTTACGATGTGCCAGATGGCATTTCACACATGTAAAGTATGACAAAGAACGAAGCACTTTTTAATTATACCCTTCGCTTAGGCGACGATAGCTTAATCTTAGGTCAGCGACTTGCAGAATGGTGTGGCCATGGTCCAATTCTAGAGGAAGATATTGCAATAACAAATATTTCTTTGGATTTAATTGGACAAGCAACAAATCTCCTTAATTACGCTGCACTTATTGAAAATAAAGACAGAAATGCGGATAACATAGCTTTTTTGCGACTTGAAAAAGAGTATTGTAATATTTTGTTAGTTGAACAATTAAATGGGGATTTTGGCGATACAATGATGCGTCAATTTTTATTTGATGCTTTTAGAAAGCCATTGTTTGAAATGCTGCAATTTTCAAAAGACAAGCAATTAGCTGCAATAGCTGAGAAATCCTTAAAAGAAACAAAGTATCATCTTAAGCATTCATCAGAATGGATTATTCGACTGGGAGATGGTACAGAAGAATCTCATCAACGTGTTCAAAATTCATTGACAAACTTATGGCGCTATACAGATGAACTTTTTTTTACAGATGAATCAGATACTTTATTAGGGGAGCTAGGAATTATTCCAGAGTTTAGTAAAATAAAAGAGGTCTGGTCTGCCAATGTTACAGCTGTTTTTGAACAAGCAACACTTCAAATTCCTGCTAATAATTGGCAATTCGAAGGTGGAAGAAAAGGACGCCATTCCGAACACATGGGTTATCTTTTGGCTGAATTACAGTACATGCAGCGCGCATATCCTAACATGGAATGGTAACAAAAGAAGAAATCTATTCGTGGCTTGAGGAAGTCAGTGATCCAGAAGTTCCGGTATTATCAATCATAGATTTAGGAGTTGTCAGAAATGTTTCTTTTGAAAATAACGCATGGCAAATTACTCTAACTCCGACTTATAGCGGATGCCCAGCAATGCAAACGATGGAAGAAGAAATTCTTCTGAAATTAAAAGAAAGGGGACTTAGTACTGTTAAGATTTTAACAACACTTTCACCAGCATGGACAACGGATTGGTTATCAGAAAATGGAAGAAAAAAATTAAAAGCGTATGGAATTGCACCACCAGAAGATGAACAAGATAAAAGTCTTCTTTTTTCATCGCCAACCATTGTTCCTTGCCCTGTTTGCAATTCAAAAAATACGCGCTTAATCAGTCAATTTGGAAGTACAGCATGCAAAGCTCATTATCAATGCTCGGCGTGTCAAGAGCCCTTTGATTATTTCAAGTGTTTGAAGTAAAATAGCGTATTTTTTTTTTCAATTTGCCGAAGACACAAAAAAAGCTGTATCTTTGTAGGCGCAAGTTATATCAATACTATAATAAAACAAGATATATTGCGGGGTGGAGCAGTTGGTAGCTCGTCGGGCTCATAACCCGAAGGTCGTCCGTTCGAGTCGGGCCCCCGCTACTAAAAAGAAAAGCGCAGTTACGAAAGTGACGGCGCTTTTTCTTTTT
>JBIKOE010000054.1:0-11453 GCA_044358215.1 Crocinitomicaceae bacterium | reverse complement strand
GCTAAAAACAACTAAAGGATGCAGTAAATCTTATGTTCTTTTTGCTGCTGGTAGTGGAATTACTCCGATTTTTTCGATTCTAAAAACTGTATTATCAGATGAAAATAGTGATGTCACACTGTTCTATAGCAACAAAGGGTTTTACAGTGTAATTTTTCGCGAAGAATTGGAAGCATTAAAGAATAAGTTTTTAAATCGCTTGAGAATTGTGCACTTATTTTCGCAGGAAAGTCTGGGGAATAAAGTTCAAAAAGGACGAATCGATAAAGAAAAATGCGATGTGCTCTTTGAATCATTCCTAAAAAATCAAAGCATTGATGATGTATTTATTTGCGGACCTGAGTCTATGATATTAGGAGTAAAAGCCTCCCTAATTGAACGTGGTGTTGAAAAAGAGAAAATACATTTTGAACTTTTTGGTGTTGCTCTAAAACCAAAAGAAAAAGAGATCAAAACTGCTTCTATCGGAACTGAAGTGGAGATTATTATTGATGGAGATTCATTCAAGTTTGATTTAGATTCTAACGGTATAAGTATTTTAGATGCGGCATATGATGCAGGGGCAGATTTGCCATTTGCCTGTAAAGGAGGAGTTTGTTGCACGTGTAAAGCAAAAACTATAAAGGGTGAAATTCGAATGGATGTAAATTATGCTTTAAGTCCAGAAGAATTAGCACAAGGATATATTCTGACGTGTCAAGCGCATCCTACAAGTAAAAATGTTGTGATTTCATTTGACGATTAATTTAAAAAAATATGGGTCTATTTAAGCTTTTTGGAAATAAGGAAAAAAATACTGTCATAAGTAAAGGATTTTATGAATTACGTATTTCCGAAATTCAACGTTTGAGCAAAAGTGCTGTAAAGATTTCATTTGATGTTCCTGAGCAAGTTAAAAGCATCTTTTCTTTTCTTCCCGGGCAGTATTTAACCTTTGAATTATTCTTAAATAAGGAGAAAATAAGACGGTCCTACTCAATCTGTAGTGCGCCTAACGAAATGCTTTCTGTTGCTGTTAAAGCTGTCGAAAAAGGAAAGGCATCAAATTGGTTCAACACAGAGGCAAAAGTTGGCGATCTAATTTCTGTAGCAAAGCCTGAAGGAAATTTTACAATCGATACTAGTGAAAATAAAATCGTGGCAATTGCTGCTGGAAGTGGTATTACACCCATAATTTCAATTGCAAAATCTTTGTCTAATGATACAGAAATGCACTTGTTTTATGGAAATAAATCTGAAGAAGATGCTTTGTTTTTAGATGACTTAAAAAACCTAGCTCAACTTAAAATGACAAATTTTCTAAGTCGAGAAGAAAAAGACGGATTTAGCTCGGGAAGAATTGATAAGACAACTTTTACAGAAATAATCAAAGCAGATTTAGACTTATTAAAATCTAGTATTTTTTATATCTGTGGTCCAGAACAAATGATAATGGATATCCAAGAAACCCTACTATTATTTGGTGTTGCAGCTAAAAAAATAAAATTTGAATTGTTTACAACTCCTGTTCTGGCAAAAATTACTGAACCAGCATCCTCCTTCTCAGGAACAAGTAAAGTCACGATAATTATTGATGGCGAAAGCGAATGTTTTGATATTAAAGCTGGAGGGACAACTATTTTGGATACTGCTGAGAAAAATGGAATGGATGCCCCCTACTCTTGTCGTGGCGGAGTTTGTTGTTCGTGTAAAGCAAAAATTCTTGAAGGAACAGCAAGTATGCGCTTAAATTATTCTTTAACAGAGGAAGAAATACAAAATGGATATATATTAACATGTCAAGCGCATCCGACGAGTGAAACCTTAATAGTAAGTTACGATGAATAAAACAATTGTTGTTGTTGGTGCCAGTCGAGGAATTGGAAAAGCATTAGTTGAACTTTTAGCTAAAAATAAAGAATTTACAATTTATGCTTTGTCTAGAAATATCGAGCAATTAACTGCGAATTTTAAGGGCTGCAAAAATGTGATTTCTGCAAAATTTGACCTCGAGCATTCAGTTGAGCAACAGCTACAAACTATTTTTTCAGTTAAGCCTCAGATTGATATTCTAATCAACAATGCTGGATGGCTTGTAAATAAATCATTTGAAAAAATTACGCACGAAGAATTCACCAAATCATATCAAATAAATGTTATTGGAGTTATGGAAACCTGTCAGTTTTTTCTTCCACTAATGAAGAAAGGACATATCGTCAACATAAGTTCTATGGGAGGATTTCAAGGGAGCATGAAATTTCCGGGATTGGCAGCATACTCTTCGTCAAAAGCTGCTTTGTGTAATTTTACTGAACTATTTGCAGAAGAATATAAAAACACAGGACTCAGAATAAATTGCTTGTGCTTGGGATCCGTTCAAACAGAAATGCTTGAAGAAGCTTTCCCAGGTTATAAAGCAGTTGTAAGTCCTAAAGAAATGGCTATTTATATTATAGATTTTGCCTTAACAAAAAGCGCATGGATGAATGGTAAAATTATTCCTGTTTCTTTAACCACCCCATAACTTTTGACATTCGCTAGTAATTTCTTACTTTTAAGTATTGAATTAGAAAATGTATAAATTAACCTTTTGTCTTTTTGCCATTTTTTCCTTCTTCGAAGGTAGTTGGGGGCAAGATATCCATTGGTCACAATTCAACGACAACCAACTTTTTCAAAACCCAGGAAATGCTGGTCATTTTGATGGAGATTATCGTTTTATTGGTAATTATCGAGATCAATGGCGCAGTGTAAGCGTTCCATTTACAACCTTTGCAGTTTCTGCAGATGCACATCTTAAAAATCTTGGTTTTGGACTACAAATCTTTAATGATCAAGCTGGTGACGGAAAATTAAGTACTACTGAAGTACAGGGGACTCTCTCTTACTTACTAAAATTCAGAGAAACTTCACCACATATTTTTAGACCCGGAATTTCAATCGGTATGAATCATCGGCAAGTAAATTGGGGTGCATTTTCATTTGATAGTCAATATAATGGTTATATTTTTGACCCAAATGCTGCTACGAATGAAAATTTTCAAAGTTCACGGAAGACAAACCTCAACATTGGAATTGGATTTATCCATGAATGGAAACAAAATCAGCGCATAAAAATCACCTCAGGACTTGGCTTATTTAATTTAAACCAACCAAATCAAGGATTCTATAACGAAGTTGTAAAAAGAGATCAGCGGTGGAATCTTTTTTCTAAAATAAGTATTAAATTATCTGAGAAATGGGCTATTATCCCAAGTCTTTCTTATACTCAACAAGGAATTTATCGAGAACTAAATTTTGGATCAAGTGCACGATTAAATCTGGGGAATTCTAAGATAAATCAAGCACTTTACTTTGGAGTTTGGAATAGAAATAAAGATGCAGCTTTTGTTACTTTAGGTTATGACTATTCAAATTTATTTTTTGGACTTAGTTACGATATAAATCATTCGAAGCTAGTTCCAGCTAGTAATAAGAGAGGAGGAATAGAAATTTCTATTCGCTATATCATCCATAAATTTAAGCCAAAGCAAATCATTCATCGCGTATGTCCAGATTATATTTGATCTTTTTTTTGGGGCTTTTTAGTACACAAGTAAGTGCTCAAGTGAAGTTAAAAAAATTAGTAGATTTTGCAGACGAGCAATATAAAAATGGCGACTATTACTATGCTTTAGAATATTACAAACAAGCATTGGATAGAGATTCAACTTCATTAGAGTTAATGTGGAAATATGCAGAAACACAACGTGCATATAAAAATTATGTGGATGCTGCTGACTATTATGCACGAGTTTATGCAAGAGATGAGGGGGCTGTTTATCCTGAAAGTATCTTATACCTAGCCTTGATGGAAAAACAGATGGGAGCTTATAAAAACGCATTTAGTACAATGAAACTTGCAAAAAAAAATTACTCAGATGATAGAACAACTTATCTATATAAAAAGGCAACTCAAGAAGTGGAAGCTTTGGCGTGGGTACTAAATCATTTAGATGTTAGCAGTGATATTGATAATCCAATTATTCGCTTACCAGAAAGTGTGAATTCCATGTATTCTGAATATGGCCATACTGTACATGATAAGAAACTATTATTTTCTTCCTTAAGAGGAGATTCTGTAAATGACATCAATGAGGAGGTATATTCAAAAATCTATAAAACCAAACTTTATACTTCTGAAATTAAAAATGGATATTTTGAAGAAAATAAAAAAATTACTGCCTTCGAAAGCAAGAAATTAAATACAGGAAATGGAAGTTTTTCGTCAGATGGTAAGCGCTTTTATTTTAGTATGTGTTCAGATAATGGTTTTTCTTATTCGTGTATGATATTTGTTTCTGATTTCAAAAATGGCGAATGGTCAAATATTGACACCCTCAATGAAATAATAAATGAACCTGGGAAAAATACAACAATGCCATTTATTACTAAAATAAATGGAAAAGAAATGCTATTTTTTGCTTCAGATAGAGAAGGTACAAAAGGAGGAATGGATATTTGGATGTCCGCAATAAAAAATGGGGATTTTACAAAGCCTATAAATTGCAGTAAAATAAATTCTTTAGACAATGAATTAAGTCCTTGGTATGATAGTGTTGCAAATCGTCTTTACTTTTCATCATCTTGGCATTTTGGTTTTGGGGGACAAGATATTTTTTACAGCGAATATGACAAAGATTTCTCAGCTCCAAAAAACTTAGGGATTCCAATGAATAGTCCAGCCAATGATCAGTATTTCTTCAAACACAATGACACAATTTATCTTTCATCAAATAGAATCGGAAGTTTTTATTCTAAAAATCCAACATGCTGCAGTGACATTTATGCTTCATTTCCAATTAGAAAGTCAACTGATAATAATATAATTGATTCCTTGAAACAAAAAGAAATTCATGAAAATACAGTATTAAATACACCAATAAGACTTTACTTCAAAAATGATGAGCCCGATGCAAAATCTTGGGCTATTTTCACAACTCAAAATTATGAGGAAACATTCAATTTATATAAAAAAGATTTTTCAACCTATCTATCAAAGGTAGGTGAAAGTTTGGGCGCTGCTAGCGCATTAAACAAACAAATAGAACTTCAACAATTCTTTAAAGATGAAGTTGAAAAAGGGTTTGAAGATTTAGTTATATTCAAAGATGTGCTACTAAAAGAACTTAATGATGGCTCAAAAATTATTATTCATTTAAAAGGTTTTGCAAGCCCTCTGGCGAAGACTAACTACAATGTTGCGCTAACTAAAAGAAGAGTTTCGTCACTCGTAAATTATTTCAATGAATGCAATGAGGGAGTCTTTAAAAAATACATAGACGGACAAGCAATAAATGGAGGAAAGCTGTCTTTTTCATTTGCATCATTTGGAGAATATGTAGCTAATCAAGAAACAAGTGATGATATTTTAGATCAGAAAAATTCTGTTTTCTCAAAAGAGGCGGCTATCGAAAGAAAAATAGAAATTGAAAAAATTGAAGTCGAAAAGAAGAATATTACTTTTCCATTATTTTGCCAAATACCTTTAGTAGATTTTGGAGAAGTAAAAAAAGAGGCGCTCGTAACAGGATCTTTTATAGTGGAAAGCACCTCTAATCAGGATTTGGAAATTGCAATAATTAATGAGGATTCTAATTTTGAATGTACAATTGAAAAGAATCAAAACAATAGTTACGAAGTCCGTTTTATATTTAATCCTAGTGAATTAGAAGGATTGATATATAAATCATTAATTTTATCGCTGAAAGGATTTAAAGAAAACCTAGAATTATTTATAACAGCAGAAATTATACCCTAAATATAACTGCACTTGATGCAAGAATCAAATTTAAATCTTACTCAATCTGAAAATTTTCAAAGGATTCTTTTTATTGATTTAGCAAGAAGTATTGCCATTATTTTGATGCTTGAGGGGCATTTTATAACACTTACTTTTGAAGATTACACTTCTATGATTGCGGAGTTGCGATCAGTTGGAACATCAGGTTCTTTGATCTTTGATACATGGGTAAAAATTAGAGGGTTTACTGCTCCTTTATTTTTTACGATTACCGGAGTTGTTTTTGTATTCCTACTTACCAAAAATTTTAAGGAAGAGCAAAATACTTCTTTTTGGAAAAATAAACGAGTAATAAAAGGTTTGAAACGCTCGGGATTATTAATTTTTTGGGGGTATTTTCTACAATTAAATCTAAAATATTTCTTCTACTATCTCAAGGGTCACTTGAATCCCCATGTTTTCTCGTTTCATATTCTTCAGTGTATTGGTTTTGGAATTTTCTTGCTTATACTTCTCTTTTTTATTCACAAAACTTTAAAGGTCAATTTAACACTCATTTATCTTATTGCTGGAACTTTGATTTTTTCAACTTTTCCCTTTTTGGATGCTTTAACTGTAAATGACTATTTTCCAAAAAATACTTTTGAATTTATTCAAAATATGTTTCATGGACCAAATTCTGGATTTCCGCTATCTCCCTGGTTAGGATTTGTTTGTTTTGGAGGATTTTTAGGAAGTTTGATTGCTAGATGGGAAAATAAAATTCAGAGTTTATGGTTTCTATTTTCAGCAGTAGCATTATCAATTTCACTTGTTTTTTATGGAAGAAGTGTCGCCTATTTTTTAGATCTTTTGATGCAAACCAAAAATAATTTCTTTCAAAAGGATGCATGGGTTTATGATCGTTTAGGAGAAGTTGTTTTATTAATGAGTATTCTGATGATTCTAACCAAAATTTTTAAATGGAAAGATAGTCTTTTTACTAAGTTCGGTCAAAATACACTATCGATTTATATTATTCATGTAATAGTACTTTATGGTGCAATAGTTGGATACAGCTTAAAAGATATTTTGAAAGATGAATTAAATTCAATGCAAGCCATTATTGGTGCAGGATTATTTATTTTTATTTTTGCGCTGTATTTAAAATTTGATGCAATAATTCATCAATCATTAAATAAAGTACTTCAAAAATTTATTCGGTTTATTTCAATTATGAAATATAAAAGAAATGCAAAAGACTAGATTATATTTTATCGATATTGCAAGGTCAATAGCTATATTGTTAATGCTTGAAGGACATTTTGTTGACAATGGATTAATGGATGTCTACCGCGATACTAACAATGATATTTATAATGCATGGTTGTTTGTACGTGGTTTTACCTCTCCTATTTTTTTAACGATTACTGGAATTGTTTTTACTTATCTTTTAGTAGGAAATAATCACCTTGAATATTTTAAAAATAATCGTATTAAAAAAGGATACAAAAGAGTAGTAGAGTTACTTTTTTGGGGATATGTAGTACAAGTTTATGCTTTTCATGTTCTCCAATGTATAGGAATTGGCATTTTGTCAATTTTAATACTTTACGGCATTTATAAAGCGGTTAAAATTATACCACTGTGGGTCTATTTCTTTTTTGCGGGTACAATTATATTTTCAAGTTATATAGTCATATCCTCCTGGCCGAAAGAATATTATTGGCCAGAATCTGCTCCAATTTTCATTCAAAACATGTTTCACGGAAAATATTCTATATTTCCAATCCTTCCAAGAATGGGATATACAATGTATGGAGCCATGATAGGTGTAATTCTATATACTTATAAATCAAAAGTAAAAGAATGGAGTTTCATTTTAAGTGTATTTTTAATTGGCGCCTTTCTCTATTTTTTCCTTAAAGATGTATTGCTTATTCTAGATGGTATTTTTGCGCATCCAATATACCATTTATATAAAGTTGATTGGCTTTATGAATGTCTAGGAATGGTATTAATAATACTTAGCATTCTGATTGCAATAGAAAAATTTATTGGTGAAATAAAACCTAATTTATTTCTGAAAATTGGTCAAAATACACTTACAATTTATATTTTACACATGGTTTTATTATACGGAAGTATAACAGGATTTGGTATAAATAGAGTAATTCATAAAAATCTGACACCATGGCAAATTCTACCAGCAACAATTTGTTTTATCCTGTTTTTTGTAATTCTTATCTACTATTTAGATGAGATAAAACTTAAACTTAGTTTTATTTTAAAACCGATTAAAAAATTAGTTAACAAACTATTCTTCATCAAAGAATAGTTTGTTAACTAATTTTTTTTCTTTTTTATTGGTTTTTTTGGTTTTATGATTGGTTTAAAAACAACTTTGCGGTATATCTCACGAATTCCACATGTATCAAAAACTGTTAACTTGATGAAATATATACCGGAATTTTTGAAAACATAATTAAAGTCAGAAGTATTAAATTTAATCCCATTTCCTAAATCCCATTCTAATGAATCTGCCTTTTTAAAATTAGAGATTCCCTGAACAATATTCAATCCATTTTTAGTTCGTTCAGAGAAAACCTTTAGTGTATTCAAATTAAGTTTGAAGGTGTCTAAGTTTTTACTCACTTCTATAAAACTAAGTTGTTGGATATTTTTTGCGATTACAGAATCCATTCTGGGAATAAAACTATTTTCAGTTGTCCCTTTAAAAATAGAGGTATAAAATGTACTTGCACACAAATATGAGCCATTTATGGTTGGATGTTGTCCATCGTCTTGATAAAGCTTAATGTTAGGATATTTTTGGCGAAATGCATTCCAAACAGATCCAACAGGTACGATTGGAATATCAAACTGATTTGAAATATATTGATATCCATTTTCAATATGCTGACGCATTTCTGCATAGGTCGAAGTAACACTTGAATCTAACTCAGTATAACCATTCTCATAACCCCATGTCATAAACAAAAGAACATTTGCACACGAATTACGAATATAAATTGAATCTAAAATTTGTTTGATAAATGGAAGAGATGCAGTGTCAATTTGTTCCTTGTCGTACTTTAATTCTCTACTAAATCCTTGTAATACAACATAATCCCATTTTTTAGATCGAATAACATCGTACATATCAAGTCTTTGTGAATGCATTTTAAAAGTATGATTACTTTTTGCATTCATTTCAACATTAATTTTTATATTTTTTGAAGTAGCCATTTTTTGAAAAATAAATGGCATAGAATTATAATGGGTATAACTATTTCCAATAAAAAGGACATTCATAGGATTTATTTCCTTATTTCCCAATTGTGGAAATACTATTAATGGAATATAAAAAATTAAGAAAAATAATAGAGATTTTAAGCTCATAGTTCATTATTGGAAATTCTTTGAATTAAAGCGCTCAACTCAAAATTTGTTTTTGCATAAGCACTAATTCTTCTTTTGTTACAGCTAGCTTTGGCCTACTAAAATTCAAATCATCAACATTATTCATAGGAACTAAATGAATATGTGCATGTGGCACTTCTAATCCAATCACTGCTATACCAATTTTTTTACAAGTAATTTTACTTTTTAACTTTAAAGCAACTTTTTTAGAAAAAACCATCATTCTAGCTAATAGAGCATCCTCAACATCAAAAATATAATCAATTTCAATCTTTGGAATTACAAGCGTGTGACCTAATGCAATTGGATTAACATCTAAAAAAGCTAGGAATTCTTCATCTTCCTCAACTTTATAACAGCTTATTTTTCCTGTAATAATCTGTGAGAAAATACTAGGCATTATCGAGTAATATCGATTATTTCAAATTGTAAAAGACCACCTGGCGTTTGAATATCAACTATTTCCCCTACTTTTTTACCTAATAAGCCTTTTCCAATTGGAGAATCAATTGAAATTTTTCGAGCTTTAATATCTGCCTCATTTTCCGCAACAAGGGTATATTCAATTTCCGTTGCATTCGCCTTATTCCTAATTTTAACCTTAGAAAGAATAAACACTTTGGAATTATCCATATGTGTTTCATCAATAAGCCTTGCATTTGCAACAATAGCTTCCATCTTAGATATTTTCATCTCTAGAATTCCCTGAGCTTCTTTGGCCGCATCATACTCGGCATTTTCTGATAAATCTCCTTTATCTCTTGCTTCACCTATTTGTTCTGAAATTGATGGACGTTCAACAGTTCTTAAATGATTTAGTTCATCCTTTAATTTCTGGAGCCCCTCTGCTGTATAATAATTTATTTGTGACATAACCCTAAAGTTTTATATGCGAAAAAGAATATCTAATGAGAATTCTTTAATTACGAAGAAAAAGTAATTTTATTTTAGACTGATCGTTAAACCAACAGTATGAATCAATCCAAAAATACCTGCAAATCGAGTGCAATACTCAAGTCCTAAAGCATTTTTGTTCTTCCCAACTAATGCATCTACAGAAAACCCTGCTGATGGCCCAATGAGAGCGTTTGAACGATTCTCATCAGAAGTAATATCACTCTCATAACAATAACCTGCACGAATATTAAATGCATATTTATCATTAGTCATTCCATAGTCTAAGCCAATTCTATATTGATCTTTCATAAATGAATTTGCTGTAAAACCAAATGCAAGGTTTAATTTGCTTTTGGGATCAAAAATGAAATCATAAGAACCTCCAATAGATAACAATGAAGGAAGCTCAAAAGTAGCTGAACGCTCTTCTAAAGTAGCAATATTTTCGTTTGAAATGTATGAAACCTGCTGAGATAAACCATCTCCCTTATAGCGCATAACTGGTCCTACATTTTTAAGTGAAATCGCAAACTTTATCTTGTCATTTTCACCTGTGACATATCTAATTCCAGCATCTAGAGCAACTCCCGAAGTTTTCAAGTTTGAGATGTTTTCAGAAACAATCTTTACGTTTATCCCTGCATAAATACTAGAAGAAAAAGCCCGTGCATATCCTAAACTAAAGATATTTGATCGAGGTGAAAAGAAACCAATATTTCCCTCAGGATTAGCAACAGTAGTTATTGGAATATCTCCGTAATTCATTGATTGAATACTGATTGCTATTACACTTGATTCAGAAATTCGTTGGGCAATACCTGCAGAATTTATTCCAATGCCAGCAGAACTTCCCATCCAATTTGTATGATTAAATTTTATCTGCGTCTTATCTGTAAATGCTAAGCCAGCAATATTCATATAAGTAGCTTCTAAACCATTTGTATTGGCGTAAGCGGCATCTGCTAAAGCTGAACTTCTTGCCCATGGATTGATTAGCAAGTTAGATGCACCAGCTGAGCCTACTCGATCTTCATTTCCAGCACTTACTGAAAATGCTGTGAGTATAAACCCTATAGAAATTTTATAAACTATGTTTTTCATGATAAAAGAATAAATTAAATACCTTGTAAATCAACCTGCCTCATTCCGCCAAAGAATTTTAATACTTTTTGGCCTATATCAGGTACATCAATATGAATTATGTAAACGCCGCCTGCAACTGGAATCCCCTTAAAATTATTTAAATCCCAGTCTTGCGAGGTAATTGGACTATCTTTTTTGAAAGAACGTATCAATTTTCCATTTGAAGAATAAATCCTAATGGTACATTTTTCCGGTAAATTTGTGATCTTTACCCGCGTATCAAGTCTTGTTCGCTCATAATCTGAAAATG
>JBIKOE010000053.1:0-11834 GCA_044358215.1 Crocinitomicaceae bacterium | reverse complement strand
TTTGCAACAATAACCTCTTTTAGAATGGTACTTTTCTGTAAAAATTATGTAGCCATCTTTTCCAATATAATAATCATCACTGTCTAAACTTGAACGCTTGGAAAAAGAAGAGAAATCCTCAGACATAACTAATTTGTTTAAAAACTTAATTCAATTATCAGTTATTGAAAAGTTTAGTTTTAGTAAAATTAACAAGAAAGATGAGGAATTGTTTGCAAAAAGAGATGATTTAATTCATAAATATATCTCTGGAAATAAAATTAGAAAGTTAAAATATAATATTTTTTCTTTTTATAAAAATAATTGTTCTTTACTTGTAACTTTTGGTGGTGCTTTTTCAAATCATTTATTAGCCACTGCCTCAATATGTTATGAACTTGGTATTCCATGTATTGGAATTGTTCGTGGAGAAGAGTTGGATGCAAAATCAAATTTTATCTTGAGTAAATGTGATTCATTTGGTATGAAATTGGAATTTGTTTCTCGTACTAATTTTTCAGAGCAAAAAAAAATGAATGGTTTCGTATTTCATGACGGAATTCCAACTTGGTTTGTTCCCGAAGGCGGAGCAAATTTAGAGGGGATTGAAGGGTGTAAAGAAATTGTTTCTGAGAATGAAGAAATTTTCGATTACTATGTTGTAGCTCAAGGGACAACAACTACAAGTATAGGAATTGCATTGGCTTTACCGCCTTCTGCTAAAATTATTGTTGTGCCTGTTCTTAAAGGATTCTATTCAAAATCTGAAATGAAATCATTGCTTAATAATGTCGATTTATGGAATGTCATTAAAGATAAAATTATTGTGCTGGATGATTTTCACTTTGGAGGCTATGCAAAATCAACAAATGAGCTTAGGGAATTTATAAGTGAGATAAATCAAATAAATGAGATGCAGATTGAGGAAGTTTATACAGGAAAAGCTCTTTATGCTTTAAGGAATTATTTGGAGAAAAATGCAGTTAAGAATAAAAAAGTCCTCTTTATTCACACTGGAGGTATTTTTACAGACAAGAATTAATTAGAGTTCGAATTTCATTCATTTCTTGTACATCATGCACTCTAAAAATAGCAGGTTTTTTTGAAAATAGGAAGGTATTTAAAACTGTTGTCCCATTTAGAGCTTGATCAGCTTCTAGCTTAAGTTTAGAATAAATCATTGATTTTCTTGAAACACCAACCATGATAGGTTTTTCAAGTAAGTGTAGCATTTCAAAATTGCGAATTATTTCGTAGTTTTCGTCAAGTGTTTTTGCAAAACCAAATCCTGGATCGATAATAATATCCTTAACACCGTGTAAATGCAGAAACGCAATTTTTTCTGAAAAAAAATGAAGTAATCTTGACATTATAGAATCTTTTGATTCCCCTACAATTTTATTCACTGCGAGTCCATTGCTGTGCGTTAGGATATAAGGAGTCTTATTTCTTGCTACTACTTCTACAATTTTTGGATCTACTCCAAAGCCACTTATATCATTAATAATCGTAATTCCGTTGTCTATTCCTAATTGTGCAACTTCGCTTCGATATGTATCCAAAGACATGATTAATTCTGGAAATTCTCTTCGGATTTCAATTATAGGCTTTTGTATTCTATCAATTTCTTCTTCTTTAGTTGGCGGAATACCATCAGGCCTTGATGAAACTCCTCCAATATCTATACTATTTACGCCCTGATCAATCATCTTAGCAACTTCTTTCAAAATAGTATTTTTATCCTGCTTTCTGCTTTTTGCATAGAAAGAATCTGGCGTTACATTAATTATTCCCATTATATGTGGCACTTGAAAATCATGTAAAATTCCATTGAAGGAAAGAAACTTACTTTGATTAAAATGCTGTATTTTTGTCATAATAATGGAAAAAACTACAAAAGAGTATACAAATGTAATGAATCTTTGTCGAGAGATTTTTGAAAAAAAATCAATTGATTATGGAACCTCATGGAGAATATTAAGGTCAAGTTCATTAACAGATCAAATTTTTATTAAAGCACAACGAATAAGGACCATTCAAGAGACTGGAGAAAATAAGGTTGGCGAATCTTTTGAAGATGCTTTTATGGCGATTGTAAATTATTGCATCATGTCAATTATTCAACTAAGGAATGCTCCAACTATTGAGGAAGAAATTTCTTCAAAGGAGGCAATACAACTTTATGTTTTAATCGAAAAGGAAGCATTTGAATTAATGTGTAAAAAAAATCATGATTATGGTGAAGCTTGGCGAGATATGCGTGTTAGTTCTTTGACTGATTTAATTTTAACCAAAGTTTTACGCATCAAGCAAATTGAAGATAACAAAGGTATGACTTTGGTAAGCGAGGGAATTGAAGGAAATTACTTTGACATGCTAAATTATTCAGTTTTTGCTCTTATTCATTTAGATCATAAGTGTTAAAGCTCTGTTAAAGTTTACGTTTGAAAATTCTATTTTACTTAGTTTTATAAAAAAATTAAATATGCAAAACGTAAAAAAATATTTCCCTTGGTTTGTAAGGATATTAATTTCAGGACTTTTCTTACTTTCTGCCTTCGCAAAGATATATCCTGATCCCTCCTTTTATTTTAGTATTACAGCATTTGAATTTAAGCAATTGGTTCCTATGGGATTCACTATGGAAACTGCTGTATATTTTTCACGAATAATTATTGGTGTTGAATTTGCAATTGGTATTCTATTACTATTCCCTTATAACATTAAGAAAATTATAATTCCAGCTACAATTTTAATGCTAGCTGTATTTTCTGTCCATTTAATAATTGAGATTTTAACAGGTGGAAATCAAGGGAATTGCGGTTGTTTTGGAGCACTACTTCCGATGACACCACTCCAGGCATTGATAAAAAATCTATTATCTATTGGATTATTAACCCTCGTTCTTTATAAATTCTCAAATGAGTTAGTGGAAAAAAATAATATCTTAATAACTACAAACATAACAACATTATGTATTCTTGCTTTATTTATGTTGATACCGATGCAGAAGAAAACAACTGTTTCACCCTCTCCGACAGGCTATTCAGAAGATACAACCATCGTTAAGGATTCATTTATTGTTAAGCCGATAACTGATTCAACAAAAAAAGATGATACCGTAATCAAGGATACAACTAAGAAAATAATTGTAGTAGCTGGTCCAAAAAAAGTAAAGTCAATTTACTCAAAATACTTTCCAAAAATAGATGACGGAAAAAAAATACTCTGTTTTTTTGCTCCAACTTGTGATCATTGCATGGCTACAGCAAAAGAGTTAACGGAGTTAAAGAAAGCAGATCCAAATTTCCCTGAAATACAGATGATTTTTATGGATGAAGCCGCCGAGGAAATACCTAAATTTTTCAAATTTGCTGGAGCTGAATATCCTAGCTTAGTTCTTGATATAATCGCTTTTTGGGGTGCAATTGGAAAGATGAATGAAACGCCAGGTGTTGTCTATTTATGGAACGGCAATGTTCAGAAATTTTACAATGGAACTGAAAAAGATAAGTTCAATAAAGTCGAGTTTAAAAATATCGTGAAGAAATAAATTTAGTCACTAAAAAAGACTATTTTTGAATCTATGCGAAAAAAAGTACTTGCAGCAAATTGGAAAATGAATTTGTTAAGGAATGAAGCTTTAGACTTGTATAGTAATTTAGATTTAGCTCTACTTAATTTTCAAGAAATTGAAACAGTGCTATTTCCTCCCTCAATTTACATAAGTGAATTGCAAACTAAAGGAAATCTTTCTTTAGGAATTCAAAATATTTACTTTGAAAACAAAGGAGCTTATACAGGCGAAATAGCAGCAGCGCAAGCAAAAAGTATTGGTTGCACTTATGTTTTAATTGGCCATAGTGAAAGAAGAGAACTTTTTTTAGAAAGTGATGATTTATTAAAAAAGAAAGTAAATTCTGCTCTAGCTGAAAATTTAAAAATCATTTTTTCTTGCGGAGAATCTTTGGAAGTCCGAACAAAAAAAGAACATCTCTCTTTTGTAAAAAAACAACTTGAAAACTCATTATTTCATTTATCAGAAAAAGAAATTTTAAATTGTATCATCGCTTATGAGCCAATTTGGGCTATCGGAACAGGCTTAAATGCATCTGAACAGCAAGCAGAAGAAATGCATTCTGAAATTCGATATTTCCTCACTGAAAATTATTCAAATAAAATTTCTGAACAAATCTCAATTATCTACGGAGGAAGTTGTAATACATCCAACGCAGCTCAGTTATTCGCTTGCCCAAATGTAGATGGTGCACTAGTTGGAGGCGCATCTCTTGATAAATTTTCCTTTATAGAATTAGCAGCTAGCTTGAAATGAAATATGTAGAAGTTTCTTTTTCTATAATCCCATTTGAACCATGGAATGAAATCATCATTGCCAATCTTTCAATTTTACCGTACGAAAGTTTCATGGAGGAAGGCGAATATCTAAAAGCTTACATACAAGAACAAGATTTTGATCCTTTAGATTTAAAAGATTTAGTTTTAAAACTTAAAACAAATAAGGGAGTAATTATAAATTATGAATATAAAAACATTGAACAACAAAATTGGAATCATGTCTGGGAATCACATTTTGAACCTGTAAGTATTAATGATCAATTGCATATACTTGCACCATTTCATCCAAAGGATAAATACCAGGGATTAATTATTGAAATTGAACCAAAAATGTCTTTTGGTACAGGGCATCATCAAACGACTTTTTTAATGTGCGAAGAAATTCCCTCACTCTCATTAGACGGAAAAAACGTACTTGATATGGGATCTGGAACAGGAGTCTTGGCAATTTTAGCTGAGAAGTGTGGGGCAAAAGAAATACTTGCTATTGATATTGAATCTTGGTCTGTGGAAAACTGTGAAGAAAATACGAAGCGTAATAAGTGTGGTAAAATAATTTCTAAGTTGGGAGATATCATTGACATTAATGGCCAACATTTCGATGTAATTATTGCAAATATCAATAAAAATGTTCTTTTGGCACACTTACCAAGTTATTCTAAATGTTTAAATACTAATGGAATTTTATTGCTTAGTGGCTTTTTTGAAACTGATGCTGAGGATTTAATTTCTGCAGCATTTGAGGAAAATTTGGTTTTACAATCAAAAAAAATAAAAGATGGATGGGCAATGTTGTTTTTTTTAAGTCAGGAATCATGAAGCCAAATAAATTGTTGTTTTTTTCATTTACCTTTCTTTTTATAAATTTCTTTTTTAGTCAAAATTTTAGTAAGGACCGCGATAAATTTGCAAAAGAGTGGATGAAATTTGCCTTAACAGAAAGCGAAAAGGAATTTTGCAAAAATCAACTAACTGATTTTTTAGATAAATCAAAAATAAGCGATTTTAAATTCAATAAACTTGTTGATGATTGTAATTTATTAGTTTCTAATCAGTTCGTAATTAATACTGATTGTTTTAATTTCTTGGCCTCAAGTGTCTATCAAGAATTGAATTCGTTTAAACCAAGTTTTAATTCAGAGTGGCATGAAATTTTATTTGAGACACTTGCTAATAATCGTGAAAAACAAATAGATTTTCTGAACTTTTCCCATTATTTTTTTAAATCCAAGAAGTTATTTTCGGAGGAAACTTTTAGTTGGTATTTTGATTCATTTGCATTTAGCTGGGAAACAGAAAAAAGATTAACCTTAAGATGTATTCAAGGTAATTTAGTTTGCCGTGTTTTTTTAGATGGAAAAATTGCAAGTGATAGTATTAAGATTTATCAAACTGATGGTGTTTTTGATATTTTCAATAATAAATGGGAAGGTCAAGGTGGAGAAATTACTTGGGAAAAGGTAAAAATAAATAAAGATGAAACCTTTGCTAAACTTAGGAATTATAAGTGCAATCTAACTTCTCAAAGTATTTTAATTGATACTGTAGAACTTACTACTCCCTATTTTAATGTTCCAATATTAGGAAGGTTAAAAGATAAAACAATCTCAGAATTGTCTGAAGGTGAAAGTTCACCACAATTTAGTTCTTACGAAAAAAGGTTAAAGATTAAAGATTTAAGAGAGGGTATTGATTACGATGGTGAATTTACATTATTGGGTGGTGAATTTATTGGGAGTGGAAGCAATGAAAAACCTGCAAAACTTATCTTAAAATATAATAATCAAGCTCTTTTTGAAGTATTATCTACTAATTTTAAAATGAATCAAAATGAGATTATTATCAGAAAAGCTCGCATTAAAATGAATTATTCAAATGGAGATTCACTAACAATAGATGATGCTTTTTTTTATTTCGACGAATCAAAACGTGAAATTTCGTTATCTGCACCTACTAAAGCAAATATTTACTCACCATTTATTGATTCGTATTTTAAATTATATGTGTATGCTCCAAAGTTAATTTGGAATTTAGATACACCAACACCATACTATACATATGAAGTAGCAACAAGTCAGGAACAAAAAGTTGCATCTATTCAATCTATTAATTATTTTGATGCTAAACTTTTTGATAAATTTAAAGGTGTTAGTGGTATTCATCCATTTTCAATAATTTCTAAGAAGTGTCGTGAAATTCAGAGCTTGACTTTTACTGAAGCTAGTTTTGCTTCTATGTTAAGGAAAACTATTGAACAAGTTTTACCTGAAATAGTTGATATGGCAGCTGATGGATTTCTTCGCTATGATTCTAATTTAAAATTAATTTTTATCAGTCAAAAATTAATTGATTTTTCTGATGCAAGTATTGGCAAAATTGATTTTGATAACATTTTAATTTCTTCAGATTTTAGAATAATTAAAAGCGATGAATCTAAGCTAAGCGAGATGAATGATAAGGTAAAATCAACTATTTTAACTGAAATATCTGCCACTAATTTGCGTAAGCAAAATTCATTTATTTATGCTAGCATTAATTTAGACGAAAATTATTTGCGAATTAATGAAGTTAATCAAGTAGTATTATCTAAAGCTCAAAAAACTATCATTTATCCAGACTCATCTTTTATTATAATGGAAAAAAATAGAGATATACGTTTTAGTGGTTGGTTAAATGCTGGAAAATTAGAATTTCATACGATTGAATCAAAATTTATTTATGAAGATTTTAAGGTTAAGATTATTAATTCTGATGAAGCATTTTTAAGGGTAAAACCTCTTCGCAAAGAGGATGGAGAAGATAATATTCAAATGCTTAGTTCAATAAGTAATTTAAAAGGAGATTTATTTATTGATGATCCCTTGTTAAAATCAGGAAAACAATCAAGTAATTCAAAGTTCCCTTTTTTACAAACATCTAGTGATTGTTTTGTTTTCTATGATGCCAAATATATTGAAAAAGGTGCATATGACAGAGAAAGGTTTTATTACAGAATAGGATTATTTGAAATGGACAGTTTAGATAATTTTAATGAGAAATCATTTAATTTATCAGGGGAGTTGGTTTCTGGTGGAATTTTTCCAAATCTAAGTGAAAAATTAGGAATCATGAATGATTATTCTTTTGGCTTTATTGCAGATACACCTTCAGAAGGTTATGATTTCTATGGCACAAAAACAAAATATACAAATAAGATTGCTCTTTCTAGTAATGGATTACAAGGTTCTGGAACTATTAAGTTTTTTAATTCAACATCGATCTCTAAAAAACTTACTTTTTTACCAGATTCTACAATTGGTCTAGCACAATTTGTAAATGAGGAGTCAACTCTATTTCCTAATATAGAATCTGAATTAGCTCGAATAACATATCAACCTAAGAAACAAATTCTACAGGTTAATTCTTACCTATCATATCCTTTAAGTATGTTTCATGGAGAAGTAAATATGCAAGGATTACTTAAGCTCGAAGAGAAATCTGTAACTGGAATAGGCACAATCTTATTTGAGGATGCTGTAATGACTTCACTTGATTTTAGTTTTAAGCAAAATGATATTCTTTCTAATAACACATCCTTTAGTCTGATTAATCGTTTAACAAATAATGATGAGTTCCCTTATGCACTTGAATCTAAAAGCTTTTCTGCTTCTATTTCTTTAATCAATAGGATTGGAGAATTTAATTCAAATATTACAAATAGGATTAAATTTCCAGTAAATAAATTTTATTGTCAGATGGATAAGTTTAAATGGTATATGAATGATGAAAATATTGAATTAAGTAATGTTAATGATGTTTTTGAAAATATCAATTCTGAATCTGTTGTTAACAATTTTTTTTCATTGGATGAAAAGCAAGATTCACTTCAATTTAATTCCCTTAGCGCAAAATTTTACTTAAATCAACAGACTATATTGTGTGATAAGGTGAAATTTGTCAGAGTTGCTGACGCACTTCTTTATCCTGAAAAAACAACTTTGAATATCCGAGCTTATGGAGTGATGGACTCCTTATATAATTCTACTATTGTTGCAAATTATAATACAAAATTCCATAAATTTATAAATGCATCGATTTATATAAAATCTAGGAATTTCTATCAAGGTTATGCTACCTATCCATATTATGACAGGGATAGTAGTTTAACATTAGTTCCTATGTCTAAAATAAGTGGCGAAAATTTAATTACTGTTGCAAATGGAGAAATTCCTGAAAAATCTCAATTTAAGTTATCTAAAGAATTTGATTATTTTGGAAAAATAGCAATTTTATCTTCTAATGAAGGGATTATTTTAAACGGTTCAGCCAGACTTAAGCATAATTGTGATTACGATAAATCATGGCTTCAATTTCAAGATACAGTCATAGCAAAAAACATTCAACTCCCCATCTCAGAACAACCAATAAATTCTATTGGGCAAAAAATGGCAATTGGGTTTTTATGGCATGATAATGAAAATATTGATAGCTTAAGTATTTATCCTGCATTTATCTCTAAAAAGCTCGGTACAGACGATATAAAATTATTTTCAATAAGTGGATATATAGAATTTAACCAACTAGCTAATGAGTTTCAAATTGCAACAAAAACACGTTTGGCAAAATCGGATTCATTATCTAATTTATTCTCTCTAAATATAAAAACTTGTCAAGTTAATGCATACGGAGATATTGATTTAGGTATTAATTTAGGAGATCTTAAAATAGAATCTTATGGTAAAATTGAATTCAATCAAGAACAGAAAAAAACTAAATTTTTTCTAAATGCTAAGATTACAATACCACTTCCAAATAGTTTAATGGATAACTTGGCTAATAAAATTAAGCTAAATGACCAATTATTAAATTTAGATTTTAATACCTATAGTTGGAATATGAGAAATGCCTTTGCAAAATGGAGTCCAAAATATTACGATAAATTTTTTAGTGATTATCAAGAAGATGATATTCGCAAGATGCCAAATTTATTGGAAAATTCTTTAGTTTTATCTGGTATTGTTTTAGAATCTTATGGAGGTATTTCATCTTTAAATAAAAATGCATACAAAGGTATTATTTCAACGAATAATTCTGTTGGAATAGTTGGTATGAATGGTATTTCTGTCTTTAAGGTTGTCCCTTTTCAAATGTTTTATAATCAAACATTTTCTCGTTCTCATAATCAAGGTTTATCCTGGAAAATTGTTTTAGATGATCAGTATAATTATTTTTTTAATTACCATATGGAAGATAAAAGAAATGGGGAATTTTTGATTCATAGTTCTGATGAAACATTTAAAAAAATAATTTCTGACATAAAACCCGCTAAACGTAATGAGAAAAACTTTAAATTTGATCTTATGAATGAAAAAATAAGAGATGATTCTATGACTGTTTTTAGATCTTTATTTTTGTATAAATAGATTCTATGTTAATTGTCATAATAATCTTCATTGCATATTTAATTGGTTCAATTCCCTCCGCAGTTTGGCTAGGAATGTATTTCCATAAAATTGATATTCGTGATTTTGGTAGTGGAAATGCAGGTGCAACTAATACCTTTCGAGTACTTGGGAAGAGATTAGGGTGGATTGTTTTGATCTGTGATATTTCTAAAGGAATTATTGCTTCTACTTTACCCTATTTATTTTCATCATTTTATTTAGGATACAAGGATGAAGTTTTAATTCTTCAACTTTGTGCTTCTTTTACTGCGGTTATTGGTCACGTTTTTCCAATTTTCGCAAATTTTAGAGGCGGAAAAGGTGTAGCAACTGCTTTGGGATTGCTTTTTGGAGTTAATCCTCTTGCAGCAGGAATTTGCTTGTGTATATTTTTAATTGTTTTTTTTTCTTTCCGCTTTGTTTCATTGGGAGCAATTACTGCCGCACTTGCTTTTCCTTTCATAAGTTATTTTGCATTAAATGAGGATGCACGTATTATGATAATTTTTACGATTGTTCTTTCTGCACTAGTTATCATTGCGCACAGAAATAATTTTGCTCGTTTAATAAATGGAAATGAAAATAAAATTGACATTCGCAAGAAAAAGATTTAGTTAATTTTATAATAGTGGCTAAAAAATAATTTTTAGGTTTTCTAAAGAATTACTAATTTTAATAAAAAAAGATGCAAAATCCTGATTCGAAAGAACTTTTAGACTTACTAGAAGAAAAAGTTACAGCACATTCAATTATTCTTTACAATGATGATTTCAATACTTTTGATCATGTAATTTCTTGCTTGGTTCAAATCTGTAATCATGAGGTGATTCAGGCAGAACAATGCGCATGGATTGTTCATACTAATGGAAAATGTATTGTTAAGACAGGTGAATATAAAGAATTAGAGCCTTTATGTACTTCATTGCTTGAGAAAGGTCTTTCAGCAATTATTGAATAAGATGAAAATTTCCTTTGTTTCTCGTGGAACCTTATTGATTGCATTGTTATCTTTAGTAGGAATGATTACGCTAAAAGTTTTCCCAACTAGTAGTCAGTTCTTTATTTTAGACGGCAATTCTCATTTTACATCATGGAAATGGTACCTTTCAAATTTCACGTATATATTTGGACATATAGATTCATTGCACTTAATTGGTAATTTGTCAATTATTTTATTGTTGGGACCACTAATTGAGCTGAAGTTTGGAATGAAACAAATGTTGCTGATGACATTAGTTACGGCACTATTAACAGCAATACTTCACACTTTGTTATGGGATAACGGACTATTAGGAGCTAGTGGCATTGCATTCATGTATATTGTCTTAACATCGTTACTTAATTCGCGCGGTAAAGAAATCCCTTTTACTTTTATTTTGATTGTTTTGTTGTACTTAGGACAAGAAATATATTCCTCATTTCAAAAAGACAATATTTCACATTTCGCGCATTTATTTGGAGGTGCAATGGGAGCATTTTGGGGTTTCTACCGAAAATAATTACTCGCCTCTTTCAGTGGCTTTCATTTTAATCTCATAAAAAGTTTTTTCAATCGTTTCGTAAGATCCATTCGGTGTAGGTGAGAGTGCAGGAGCAGCAGTTAAAACTAAATCTTTATCAAGCAAGAAATAATAAGGGAAAGTAGAAATATTTAGAGTTTGCCATATTTTTTCGTTTGTAGTTTCTATCTCATATTTCTTCCATTTGATTAAATTTATTTTTTGTTCCTCTAAAGATGAAAATCCATTTTTTGGCTTAGGATAAATACTAATTATAGTAATATATTTTCCATATTTTTCATGGAGTTTTAAAAGCGCCGAAATTTCCGTTAAACAATTTTGATTTTTTGGATCAAAACAATGAATATATACAATCTTTCCTTTTTGTATTTCAATTATTTTATTTTCTTCTAGTTCTAAGACTGGGAATTTATTGCCAATAGTAATAGTATGTGCTAGTTTTTTTAAAATATTCATTGCAATCTTTTGATTATTAGGGAACTCACTATTTTTCGCAATATTTTGTAAAAAAAAGATTGAATTATCAATTGTTAATTCTTGTTTAAAATCTCCTTTT
>JBIKOE010000020.1:0-32870 GCA_044358215.1 Crocinitomicaceae bacterium | reverse complement strand
TAACAACAACAGGAAGCGTTACTACCTCAATTTGTGCAGGAGCTTCATATACGTGGCCAGCAAATGGAGTAACGTATACAAGTGCTCAATCAGGACTTACTGTAATTTCGGGTTGTAATACTGCTACCTTGAACTTAACAATAACTCCTGTAACAACAACAGGAAGCGTTACTACCTCAATTTGTGCAGGAGCTTCATATACGTGGCCAGCAAATGGAGTAACGTATACAAGTGCTCAATCAGGACTTACTGTAATTTCGGGTTGTAATACTGCTACATTGAACTTAACAATAACACCAGTAACAACAACAGGAAGCGTTACTACCTCAATTTGTGCAGGAGCTTCATATACGTGGCCAGCAAATGGAGTAACGTATACAACTGCTCAATCAGGACTTACTTTAATTTCGGGTTGTAATACTGCTACATTGAACTTGACTATAACACCAAGTTCTACAAATACGACATCAATTTCAGCTTGTGGTTCTTATGTATGGAATGGAACAACCTACACTTCATCTGGAGTTTATACAGGATCAACTACAAACTGTGTTACTGAATCATTGAACTTGACAATTACAACTGGAGGCACTTCAAACATAACAACAATTACAGCTTGTGGTACATATACTTGGGCAAATAACGGACAGATTTACTCAACATCTGGCGTTTACACAGGAACAACTACAGATTGTATTACCGAATTTTTGAACCTAACGATTATACCAAGTACTACAAACACAATATCAATTTCAGCTTGTGGCTCTTATGTATGGAATGGAACAACTTATGCCTCATCTGGAGTCTTTACAGGAACAACAACAAATTGTGTGACTCAATCTCTAAACCTTACAATAATACCTCCTGACACAAATATTGTAAATGTTAATGCAACTCCTACGTATTTTTGGGTATTTACCGGTCAAATATATACTGCTTCCGGAACGTATCAATTCTTAGACGTAAACAATTGTGTTCTTGAAATTTTGAATTTGTCATTGACAAATGATATAGCTGAAGAATCTTCTAATGCGTTCACTATTTTTCCAAATCCAACAAATGGAAATGTTGTAATATCATTATTTTCAGATGATCAGTGTAGATTAAATGTATATGATTCTCAAGGTCAATTAGTTTTTGAAAACGCCTCCATTTCAAATGGTGAGGAAGTGAATTTAAGCGATTATAGTCCTGGTGTATATATTTTTAGAGTTTATACGTCTAATCAAATCTATACAAGAAGAATTATTAAGAATTGATTTAGCAGCTAAGATTTTATGAATAGCCATTATAAATAGCGTTTAATCGCTTTATTATTTTGGTAGAACTATTTGAAAATCACCAAATCGACTATCATTTTTATAGTAATCGCTTGAAATAATTTGCGCTTTACTTTTTAATGCTGCATTAAAGCGTCTGTAATCATTATTCCTGGCTTCTATAGTTCCTGCATCTGAACGAGTTCTTACAATATAAGTTTTACTTAATTCCTCTATGTATGCTTCATTTCCTATTGGGTCATTTTGAATCACAAAAGCAGCATTTATATCTTCGGGATTTTTGTATACAAACATAGGTCGATTAAGTGTTTCAGAATTATATAACTCTTGATGATCTCCCTCTAAAATAAAAATAATTTTACCTAAGCATTCACTTACTAAGGGCCAACTTATACTTTCAAGTCGCTCTTTTATATTGCTATAATCCCCTAATAAATCTTGTGGCTGATAGATGTTTTCCCGATTTAAAACGGCAAAAATTTCCTTATCTAGCGCGTTAAAAGCTTCCGCACTAAATGGAATTGATTTTTTAAATCCTAAGTATCTCAGCACTTTGGATTCATCACCGGGGTTTGTTCCCTTTGCTTCGATATTTACAAATATTGGAGTATGCTTTGGATGTTCTTCACTCCATTTTTTCAATTCCAATAATACAGCTGAAAATGTTAGATAATTTGTCTCGTAATCTACGTCGGCAATATGCAAAACTTTAAATCCTGGAACTTTCATTACTGG
Organism: Crocinitomicaceae bacterium; assembly: GCA_044358215.1. Classification (GTDB taxonomy): domain Bacteria; phylum Bacteroidota; class Bacteroidia; order Flavobacteriales_D; family Crocinitomicaceae; genus UBA952. Next base: position 30,855 of record JBIKOE010000020.1, on the reverse strand, counting down.
ATTTTTTACGCTTGTTTTAAGTCCGCAGACAAATTTATTTACTGCTCGTTTCGCATATAGTCCGCCTTTAGGATCATAATTAATATCGATTTCAATACCTCGAATACCATATTCATCAAATTGTATTGGTAGTTTTGGGTGTCCGTAATCTAATTGAATTGGATCATTAGCTTCTCCTAATTGTTTTTTAAATTTTGTTAAAAACTTCAACACTTTTTTGTCTGGAAGACCTTTATAGCTATTGTGAGAGGCTAAAATGCGGATTTCATTTAAGTGCAATTCTTGGCTTTCAATAAATAGTGTCTTTAAAAAAAATAGAACGATTAGGATTGGCCTAAACATTTAGCCCATTTAGCAGTGCTTCATCAACTTCATTTGCTAAAGTTACTTTTAAAAGAGGCTCAGCTTCCATTGCTCTTTTTATTGCAAATACAGCATTTTCATTCCTCGCCCAATTTCTTCTAGCAACGCCATTATTTACATCCCAATGAAGCATCATTTTTAAATTTCTTTCTGCCTCAGGGCTTCCGTCCAGTAACATTCCAAATCCGCCATTTATTACTTCTCCCCAACCAACTCCTCCACCATTGTGAATTGAAACCCATGTTGCACCTCTAAAGCTGTCTCCGATCACATTTTGAATCGCCATGTCGGCCGTAAATTTTGAGCCATCATAAATATTTGATGTTTCACGGTACGGTGAATCAGTTCCTGAAACGTCGTGGTGATCTCTTCCCAAAATAATTTCGCCGATCTCACCTTTTGCTATTGCTTTGTTAAACGCATCGGCAATAAGCATTCTTCCTTCGGCATCTGCGTAAAGAATTCTTGCTTGTGAACCTACGACTAATTTATTTTCTTGAGCGCCTTTAATCCATTTGATATTATCCGCCATTTGTTCTTGGATTTCACTCGGACTATTTTTTATCATTTCTTCAAGGACTAAGCAGGCAATTTCATCTGTTTTTTTAAGATCATCGTGATTTCCACTGGCACAAACCCAACGAAAAGGACCAAAACCAAAATCGAAGCAAAGCGGTCCAAGAATATCTTGAACGTATGAAGGGTATTTAAAATCGATGTTATTTTCAGCCATAACCGCAGCACCTGCTCTGGATGCCTCGAGTAAAAAAGCATTTCCATAGTCAAAAAAATAAGTCCCTTTTTTCGTATGCTGATTTATGGAATTTGAATGTCTCCTTAAACTTTCTTGCACAATTTTTTTAAATTTTTCAGCATCAACAGCCATCATCTCATTCGCTTCCTCAAGAGTAAGTCCAACAGGATAATATCCACCTGCCCAAGGATTGTGCAGCGATGTTTGATCAGAGCCGAGGTCAACATGAATATTTTCTACATCAAATTTTTCCCAAACATCAACGATATTTCCAAGAAAAGCAATTGAAACAACCTCATTTTCAGCTTTTGCTTTTAAAATCCTAGCACACAAAACATCTAAATCTTGTATTATTTCATCAACCCATCCTTGCTGATGCCTTGTCTCTACAGCTTTCGAGTTTATTTCAGCGCAGACAGTTATTACACCTGCAATATTTCCTGCTTTTGGTTGTGCCCCAGACATTCCACCTAAGCCAGCCGTCAAAAATAACTTTCTTCCATTTTCTCCAGATTTTTTCTCTATTCTTCTTATTGCATTTAATACTGTAATGGTTGTTCCATGAACAATTCCCTGAGGACCGATATACATATATGATCCAGCAGTCATTTGCCCAAATTGCGTAACTCCCATAGCATTGAATTTTTCCCAATCGTCGGGTTTAGAATAATTAGGAATCATCATTCCGTTAGATACGACAACACGCGGCGCATTTTTATGAGAAGGAAATAAGCCCATTGGATGGCCCGAATACATTACTAGTGTTTGTTCGTCCGTCATTTCAGCTAAATACTTCATCGTTAATCTATACTGAATCCAATTTTGGAATACCGACCCATTTCCTCCATAGGTAATTAATTCATGCGGATGTTGCGCAACTGCAGGATCAAGATTGTTTTGAATCATCAGCATAATTGCTTTTGCTTGTAATGATTTACCTGGATATTCATTTATAGCCCTTGCGAACATTTCATAGTCGGGGCGAAAACGGTGCATGTAAATTCTCCCAAATTCTTTAAGTTCAGCTAAAAAATCTAGTGCTAATTCTTTATGTTGTGTTGCAGGGAAATAACGCAAAGCATTTTTCAACGCAACTATTTTTTCATCTTTCGATAAAATATCTTTTCTTTTGGGAGCATGATTGATCAAGGGATCAATTTCTTTCTTTATGGGGATATTTTTTGGAACCCCCTCCATAATGGATTCCATAAAAGAAAGCGATTTCATTTTGTCAAATTTTAGACAAAGGTAATCAAAGACTTAATATTTTAAGACAATAAATCCAAGTTAAAGTTGCACGAAAGTAATGAGTTTTATAATAAACACCATCAAAGATTTATTTTAAAAATACTATAAAAATTAATTTTTTTTAAAAACATTTGATTTTTAAAAAACAAAAAATATAAATTTGTCAAAATATTTTAAAAACAATAGAATTAAATATGACAAAAAGAAGGGGAATAATAAGTTACGATAAATTAACTGTAGATCAAAAAAAACAAATTTTAAGAGATTATCCAGATGGCTATATTAACCATTTAACTACGATAAAGACACCAAATGGTGAAACCCTTGATGCTTTAATTTGGGAGACAGATGAAGTTATTTATTTGGTTAAAATAAAACAGCCGGCAATTAAACAAGTTAAAAATGATGATGTCGAGGAGGAGGATTTTGAAGATGAATTAGATAAAAATGATCTTGATGACCAAGATATAGACGATGCTATAGTAGAGGAGAATGACGAGGAGGAAGAAGAGTATGATAAACCTACAGAAGATTCTGACGAAGACGAGTAAAAAACTTTTTTATGTTGCCCCCTGCATTTGTTTTTGAACAAAAAGAGAAGTTTTAATAGCCATTAATTGACTAATTTAGTCTTTTGAAGCAGTTTTAATTATCAAACTAAGCTTATCTTAAATTATGATCTATTCATTAAAAAATAAAATAGCGCTAGTTTGTGGGAGTACACAAGGAATTGGAAAAGCAATTGCGCTTAAGTTATCTGAAATGGGATGCTCTATTATTCTTGTTTCTAGAAATGAAGAAAAATTACAAGCTACCCTTACTGAATTAGACACTTCGCAAGGGCAAAAACATCAATTTCTGAAAGTAGATTTTTCAGATCCCGTGCAAGTAAAACAAGAACTTGATTCCTTCTTAAAGAATCACTCTGGAGTTCACATCTTAATAAATAACAGCGGAGGTCCAAAAGGCGGCCCGATTAAAGATGCAAGTACAGAAGAATTTATCTCAACATTTAACCAGCATTTAATTTGTAATCATATATTAGTGCAAGCACTTTATCCCAAAATGATAGAATTAGGATACGGAAGAATTATAAATATTATTTCAACTTCTGTAAAACAACCGCTTCCAAATTTAGGGGTTTCAAATACAATTCGAGGCGCTGTCGCAAGTTGGAGTAAAACTTTGGCGAATGAATTAGGGCAATATGGAATTACGGTTAATAATATTCTTCCAGGAGCAACGGATACCATTCGCTTAAAGGAATTGGCTGAAATAAAGTCCCAAAAAACTGAGCAAAGTATTGAAGAGATATTTGAAGAAATGGCAAATGAGTCTCCTATGAAAAGAATTGCAAAACCTCATGAAGTTGCTGCTGCTGTTGCCTTTCTTGCTTCTCCTGAAGCTTCCTATATTAATGGGATAAACTTACCAGTAGATGGTGGAAGGACAAAAAGTTTGTGATTAGTTTGTTTTTTTGATTGCTATACTAAAAGTAAAAAAACGCCTATTCCAGCAAAATAACCCGCAATTGCTAACAAAGAAATATTCTTCAAGTACCAAACAAAAGAGATTTTCTCCATTCCCATTGCAACTACACCAGCAGCAGATCCGAGAATAAGAATACTACCCCCAGTTCCTGCTGCGTATGCGATAAAATGCCAAACATTTGCGTCAGGAGCTGCAGTAAACATTCCTATGCTTGCAGCAACTAATGGAACATTATCTATAACTGCAGAGCAAAGACCTAATAAGGTTACAAAAAGTGTTTCTGGGATATATTGACTTACAGTTTGCCCAAAATTTGATATCGTACCTATAGATTCCATTGCAGAAACAGTCATTAATACCCCTAAGAAAAATAAAACAGAAGGAATATCAATTTTACCTAATGCGCCTAGGGTTGGACCAGTATGTTCTTCCTTTCTTTCAACTCCTAATTTAAGTCGAATCATTCGATTACTAAGTATTTCAGCTAGCACAGCAAAAATTGCCAATGAAAGCATCATGCCAATGTAAGTTGGGAGGTGAGTTGTTGTTTTAAATATAGGAACAAGAATAATTAACACTAAGCCTGCAATTAAAATTATGGAGCTGTAATGTTTCTTAACCCCGTCATCTTCGATTTTTGTAACATTTCCTTTAAAAACAGGCATGAAAGAAGCGATAATTAGGGGAACTAAAATATTAATAAAAGAAGGAATGCTTAAAAGTAATATTAACTTTTGAGTAGTTACCTTTTCTGCCATCCAAAGCATTGTCGTAGTTACATCCCCAATTGGAGTCCATGCTCCCCCGGCATTTGCAGCGATTACGATTAAACCAGAAAACCACATGCGATCTGATGTCTCGTGCAGTATTTTTCGGATTATTGTTATTAAAACAATCGTTGTTGTTAGGTTGTCAATAATTGCAGAAAGAAAGAATGCGATAAAAGAAATGATCCAAAGCAGTGTGATTTTTTTATTTGTTTTGATGAGGCGATTTATAGAATTGAACCCTTCAAAATGATCTATCATTTCAACAATAGCCATCGCTCCTATAAGAAAAAACAGAATTTCAGCAGTTTTTCCAAAATGGTGCAGTAATGTTTGTTCAAGTAAGACCATTCTTTTTTCAAAACCAAAAGAAGATATATTAATTAACTCAGAAGATTGAGGGTCAAGCCAAGAAGTTATACCAGTAATGCCAAAAGAGATACTTGCCCAACAAATTCCCATCATCAACAAGGCTGGGATAAGTTTATTAATTTTTATGGTGTGTTCTATAGAAATAGCGATATATCCTAAAACAAAAACGATAATTAAAAAAAGTTCCATGGCATTAAAATTAGTATTCTAAAAAAATTATAAACGCATTTTTAGCAATATTTGTTTAGTCTGTCTTGATTTTGTGTGTATAAATCATACTTGAAATTAGCTGCAAGGGCACTCAAAAAAAAATTAATCTTAACGTCCATTTTATAGAGTTATTCTCTTTTATCGAGGAATTCTTTCATTAAAATTTCAGCTTTAGTCAATTTTATCCTCAAAAATAAGAAATTATCAAAGTTATGTGATTAACTAAAGATTAAATAAAGATATCCAATATCTTAATCAGAGAATTCTCTTAATTTTGCTAAAAAATTTGAAAGATGATTGAAACAACAACAGAAATGCAGCAAGTATTAAAAGACTTGGGCATTAAGCCAGTAAATAGTGGGGCATCCACAGGGGTCGATTTCTTAAATACTAAGGGGGAAGTGATTTCGTCTTTTTCGCCAGTTGATGGAAAATTAATCGCTACAGTAAATTCTGCAACTGCGCAAGATTATGAGCTTGTTGTTCAAAAAGCGCAAGAAGCTTTTATTTATTGGAGAACACTTCCTGCTCCTAGACGAGGAGAAATTGTGCGACAGTTAGCCGAAAAAATTCGTTTTTATAAAGAGCCTCTAGGCCGCTTGGTTTCTTATGAAATGGGGAAGTCTTTACAAGAAGGGCTTGGGGAAGTCCAAGAAATGATTGACATCTGTGATTTTGCCGTTGGCTTATCGCGCCAACTATATGGTTTAACGATGCATTCTGAACGTCCTGGCCACAGAATGTATGAGCAATATCATCCACTTGGAATTGTAGGAATTATTTCTGCCTTTAATTTTCCTGTTGCAGTTTGGAATTGGAATACAGCCTTAGCTTGGGTTTGTGGTGATGTTTGTATTTGGAAGCCTTCAGAAAAAACACCTATCACGGCTCTTGCTTGTCAACATATTACAAATGAAGTTTTTGCAGCAAATAATGTTCCGGAAGGAGTTTCAGGATTGATAATTGGCGGGGCTGAAATTGGTAAATTAATGGCCAACGACAAGCGTTTACCGCTTATTTCAGCAACTGGATCAACACGAATGGGAAAATCTGTTGGTGCTGCAGTTGGAGAGCGCTTAGGTCGATCTTTATTAGAATTAGGAGGAAATAATGCAATTATTATCGCTCCAAGTGCAGATTTAAAAATGGTAGTTCCTGGAGCTGTGTTTGGTGCTGTGGGCACTGCCGGACAACGCTGCACATCTACAAGGCGCTTAATTATTCATGAAAGTGTTTACGATAAGATTCGCGATGCTGTTACAGGGGCATACAAACAATTGCGAATTGGAGATCCTTTGGATCAAGCAAATCATGTTGGTCCACTTATCGATACTGATGCAGTAAATGCTTATTTAGCTTCTATTGAGGCAGCTAAAAAAGAGGGCGGAAAGGTACTTGTTGAAGGCGGTGTTCTCAAGGGAGCTGGTTACGAGTCAGGATGCTATGTAAAACCTTGTATTATTGAGGCAGAAAATCATTTTGCAATTGTTCAACATGAAACATTTGCTCCAATTTTATACTTAATAAAATATAATGGAGGTCTTGAAAATGCCATTAAGTTGCAAAATGCTGTTCCCCAAGGATTGTCTTCTGCAATTATGACGAATGATTTAAAGGAATCGGAAGCATTTTTATCATCCGCTGGATCTGACTGTGGAATTGCTAACGTAAACATTGGAACTTCAGGAGCAGAAATTGGCGGTGCTTTTGGTGGAGAAAAGGAAACTGGTGGCGGTAGAGAATCAGGTTCAGATGCTTGGAAGGTTTACATGCGAAGACAGACAAATACCATTAATTATACCGATAGTTTACCGCTTGCTCAAGGAATAAAGTTTGATCTGTAGTCGTTAAAAATATGCTCGAAGCTCCATGCTTCCGCTATGAATAGTTCGTAGAACCTCAGATTTTCTTCCTAAATAATTGATTGAAAGCTGTAGATTTTGCGACAAAGTTCTTTGGTAAGTGCAGGTCCAGGTGTAATTTAAACCAGGCTGTAGGGATTCTAAAAGTTCAAATCCAATCGCAGAATTTGGATTTCCACTATATTTCATGGTAAGCATTTTAAATTCACTTTGGAAACTTCCTTTTTCAGTTTGATTGTACTTTAGTGTTCCACCTATTTCTCGCGTTAAGCATTTTTCTCCACCTAAAAGAAGATCATTGATTTTATCTGCTGCCCTTGTCTGCAACGAAATTCTGAAATTACTTGATTTCTGAAAGATAATTTTACCAGCAAAGGATTCGGTGCTATAGGCATAATTTCTACCGATAACATAATCTGCAAGAGATTTTTTTGCACCTTTTAAAGCAGATAATTCTAGAGAAAGAGTAGTTGTGATATTCCATCTTAATAGCGCTTGATTAAATTGATTTTGTTTTGAATCAAAGCCAGAAGTTAACAGCGTTTTAGATTTTGATGTTTCACTTGTAATTTCTGCACTAAAAACCCGTGATAAACGGTTAAAAAAAAGTGTGTTCCGAATACTTGTATTTGTACTTACTAAATTCGGAAGATCAATATCACTAGCAAAAGGATTAAAAATAACCCGCGCATCAAATTCGTTTACTTTTTTTGTGATTCTTAAACGAGCTTGGTCTGAAAATAGGTTTAAAAATTTAAGTCCTCCTTTTTTCTTTTCCCAAATCCTTTCTGGGCGCCAAAATAAACTTTGGTTTAACTCATTAGAATACGTTTTGATGTACTCACTACTGGGAGTAAATACACGAATATAACTCGCTTGATCGATAAACTGTGCGACTTCAAATTCATTTAAATCCTTAATTCCGTCTGCGTTATAATCTACCCAAGCATAAATTCCCTGACCATCATTTACTTTTAGGTAAAGAAATTCTCTTTTTTGCTCTAAACCGGAACCAATTTCATAAAAACTATTGAATGTGAGTGCTGACTTCCAAAATGTAGCATCGTATTCTATGCGGCCAACAAAGGAATTTTCAGGTGTTTGTGGAAGCAAAACAGAATCTAAAATAGCCAAGGAGCGATAAGCGCTGAGAATACTCAACCGTTGATTTTTAAATTCCGATAATTTTAATTCTGCGCCAATTGTTTTGGCCTTTGCAACAGAGGTTAATTGCAAAGAATCTCCTCGTTGGTCAAACCTTTCTCTCCAAAAAAGTTTATAATTTACTTTAGATGAATCCCTATTGGAAATAAAAAATTGGTAATCGAAAAATTGATAACTATTCTTTAAAACAAGCTTGTTTGTGTCACTAAATATGTTTTTTTCATGATCATCTTTAAATCCGATAGTGAGCCATTTTACATCTTTAGAAATTGCAGCACGATGTCTAACAAAGGAGTTTTTTGAATTCGATTCACTTTTTAAAGCGCTTCCATCCCATTGTATTTTCCATCCATTTTGTTGCCAAGCACCATTTGTCGCCACTCTATTTCCAGCGTAATCATCCCCAATGCTAAAATATTGCCCCTCAAGATTAATTTTTCCAAAGTCCTGGTGTGACAAATGTGTTCCTAAAGCTGTAGCTAATTGATCGCCAAAGTATCCTTTATTTCGCGTATTCCAATCTCTGTCAAATTCTACGCTGCGGTATTGCTCAATAGGACTAAAATTTGTAGTTAAATACTCCACATCACCACTTGATTCAAACTTCCATTTTTTAATGGTGTCAAGCCCGAAAGGAAGTGAATAAATCCCCTTGAACTTTTGTGCAAAGCCATTGTTATCGCTACTTCCAAATTTTGAGAAAGTGTTGAGGTCATTTGTAGAAAGAGCACTTTCACTTCCCATAAAAAATCGCTTACCCAACTTTGCCGAAAAGCCTGAGCTTACAACCTGTTTTTGTTTGGGTGTAATAATTAAACGAGAAGGTGTGTGATCTCCTTGAGGAATTCCCGCGATTGGGGCAACCCATTTAAAAACTTTCCCAAGAGCAGTGTAATTACTGAAGATATAGTTACCTTGATTTGCTCCCACAAATTGAAAAGTTGCACGAAAAACCGCTAACGCAGCATCATTACTAAATACTAAAACGGAATCATAGGAAAGAGAATCCATCATTTTATACAAGACCTGATTTTCCAAATAACCGACAGAATCAATACTACTTATCCGCGCTAAATCTAAATTATCACCTATTTGAGAAAGATAAAATTTTTGATCGCCACTTAATGTTTGCTGTAATGCTTGATTTTTGGCATCTTGTTCACTGTATGCATTGACCCAAAACTGCATGTTTTTACTTTTGTAGCTTAATGATGACTGAAAAAGTGAACGTGCATAATTTTGATCTGAGTACTGAAATTCAACAACAATTCGGATATCTTTTGTGATTTGATTTCGTGCTGTAAAAATAAGTTCTGAGGTATTGTAATCTATTGTATAGTCTAATTCTTGCCCTCTTTGAAGTAATTTTCCGTCAATGTATACGCGTTCTGTTCCCGACAATATCACAATAAACGGTTCGTTTTCAGCACCAGTTAGCCGATAAGGACCTTGGTTTGCCTCGATGCCTTGAATAATTTGCCTATTAAACTTTCCTTTTGATAAGGCGGCACTTGCTTGCGACTTCCACTGATTTTGATTTTTGGTCAGCCAAGAATAATCGCCCGTTAAACCCTGCCCTCGTTTTTTATAATTTAAAAAATAACCTTGAGGCTTTGAAATCCAAAAATCGCCTGCAATTAATTTAAATTTATCATTATAAACTTGTATGAAAACTTGATCGAATTCTTGAAGTTTATTCGTATTTCCGTCTGGCTGTATTGGTAAATTTGCGTCAGAAACTGCAGCTAGAAGTTTTAAATTTGGACTTAAATCCCCAGATAATTCTAGGTTTAGATTAGAATTGATTCCCAAATCTTGATTATTCCCAAATGAGACTCCACGAGAAATACTTCCGCTTTTACTTAATTCATTTCCTCCAAAAATATCTTGAACTGAATAAGAGGCTGGGATTTTAAATTTATCTCTTTCATCGTTAGTACTATTAAAAACTATTTTTGAATCGCGCAATTGATTTGTTTTTTGAAAATTGAATGGCAAAACCTTGTAATGAAATGTCAAAGTATCTTTTTGATTTTCATACAATCGAAATTTATTACTTCCGAAACTCAGCGAATATTTTTTTGAATCGAGTGTGTCATTGCCAATTAAAACAATAAAACTATTTGGATAAATCGCTAGTGTATCGATTGTAATTATCTCTTCTCCAACTAATTTCTTGATGCTCCGCTCATTTGATAATTGCGCGTTCGTGAAAAAAGTACAGTAGAAAATAGAAAAACAAGAAATTAAAAGTAAACGCAACATGTACAACGAAGATACGGGCTTGAGTAGAATTAACGTAAAATATCGTTTAAGATTGCTAATTTTTGACAGAACAGCTAAATAATAAAGAGATTAAAAAGAATAAAACATAAATTTGTAGTACGCTATGCAAGGACTTGTTTTAAAATCTACAGGAAAAATCTACAACATTATTTTGGAGAATGGAGAAATTATAAAAGCTACTATTCGTGGAAAATTGCGGATTGAAGGTTTAAAAACAACAAATCCTATAGCTGCTGGCGATCGTGTAGAATTAACAGCTTCATCTGACACAAATTCTCAAGATTCTCCTGTATCATACTCAATTCAATCCATTCTTCCTCGCAAGAATTACATTGTACGGAAATCGACAAATTTGAGTAAGCAAATGCAGATTATTGCGGCAAATGTTGACCATGCTTATTTATTGGTGACCTTAAAATCTCCAGTCACACAAATTGGGTTCATCGATAGATTTTTAGTCTCGGCTGAAGCCTTTAGAATACCAACAACCTTATTATTCAATAAAATCGACTTGTTTGGCGCTGAGGAAGAACGCTTATTTACTGAGCTTTCGGCAATCTATACTAGTTTAGGCTATACTTGTCATCGAATCTGCGCTGAAAATGAAGCACAAATAAGTTTTCTTCGAAAGGAACTCAAAGAGAAACAAGTTATGATTTCAGGAAACAGCGGAGTGGGAAAGACAACCTTGGTGAATTCGTTAGATCCAACTTTAACGCTACGAACAGGAGAAATTTCAAAGGTTCACGAGCAAGGAAAACACACCACTACTTTTGCAGAAATGCACAGCTTAGCAAGTGGCGGTTATATTATTGACACCCCTGGAATTCGTGCTTTTGGCGTAATTGATTTAGAAAAGGAGCACATGGCACACTATTTTCCGGAAATGAGAAATCTAATTGGCGCTTGTCGTTTTCACAATTGCCTGCACTTAAATGAACCAAATTGTGCAGTGAAGGACGCTGTAGAAAAAGATGAGATTTCCTTTTCTCGTTATCAAAGTTATTTAGATTTAATGTACGAAGACCCAAGTGACCCTCATCGTAGAAAGACTTTTGCATGAGAATAGTAATACAACGTGTTAGAGAAGCATCCGTAAAAATAAATGATGAAATTGTAGGAGAAATTCAACAAGGACTTCTTGTTTTACTAGGAATTGAGCATGTTGATTCCGAACTTGATGCTGATTATTTAATTCAAAAGTTAATACATCTCAGAATTTTTGGCGATGAAGAGGGGAAAATGAATCTTTCTGTCTCCGACATTTCTGGCGACTTGCTTATTGTAAGTCAATTCACATTATTTGCAGACACAAAAAAAGGAAATCGCCCAAGTTTTATTCGTTCGGCAAGACCAGAACAAGCAATTCCTTTGTATGACTATTTCTTATCTCAACTTAAAAAATCATTTAGCGGAAAAATTGAGAAAGGTGTTTTTGGCGGAGACATGCAGGTTGAACTTATCAACGATGGACCAGTAACGATTATTTTGGATTCTAAGCATTTATAAGAATCTTTTTTTTTAATTTTAGACATGAAATATTTTATTTTAATTCTTTTATTTGCCTTTTTTTCTTGTGATACAGAAACAAGACCTTCTTCTATAATTGAGAAAAATAAAATGATCGATATAATGGAAGAGGTATTAGTTCTCGAGACATACTACCAGTCGCTTCCTGGAAATCCAGCACCAAACAAGCAAGCCTTAGACTCAACAGTTGATCTTGTGTTTAAGAAATCTGGTATCACAAAAAATGAATTTGAAAAAAGTTATCGATTTTATTCTTCAGATCTTGCAGAATTTAAGAAAATGCAAGCTGAAATCATGGACTTCTATAATTGATAAAAGTAAAATGATCGATATAATGGAAGAGGTATTAGTTCTCGAGACAGACTACCAGTCGCTTCCTGGAAATCCAGCCTCAAACAATCATGCCTTAGGCTCAACTGTTGATCTTGTGTTTAAGAAATCTGGTATTACAAAAATTGAATTTGAAGAAAGTTATCGATTTTATTCTTCAGATCTTGCAGAATTTAAGAAAATGCAAGCTGAAATCATGGAAAAATTAGAAAAGAAAGCCCTTTAATTTTATAATTCAATCTGCTGTGCATTTATTTCCTCTCCTAAAAACTGCGAAGCTTTCTTGTTGAAAATAATGGCGTTTTCAGTTGTTCGGTAGCTGCATGATCCTCCTCTAGAAATACGTACTTCCATGTCTTTGTTTCGTTCTAAATAAAGACTTAATTTTTCTGCAACTATTGGCCCTTGAGAAATAACCTTAACTTTTTCTCCAACTATTTTTTGAATTAGTTCTTGAAGAATAGGATAATGTGTACATGCTAATATAATAGTATCAATTTTGGGATCCATGAGCATGAGTTTCCGAACATCATCTTCGATAAATAGTTTCCCTGCAGAGGTTTGGTGAACATCATTTTCAATTAATGGAACCCACATCGGACAGGCGTGTTGAGATACAATTATTTCTGGGGCATACTTTTGTAATTCAATCCTATATGAATCAGATTGTATTGTTCCAATTGTCCCCAAAATTCCTACATGTTTAGTGCCTGTTAGAAAACCGATTTCTTCAGCGCTTGGTCTGATAACGCCTAAAACGCGTTTTGTAGGATCAATTTTTTCTAAGTCTTTTTGCTGAATTGTTCTCAAGGCTTTTGCTGATGCTGTATTGCACGCTAATATTACCAATGGGCAACCTTGAGAAAAAAGATAATTTACGGCTTCCAAGGTGAAATCATATACTAATTCAAAAGACCGATTTCCATATGGCGCTCTTGCATTGTCTCCAAAATAGATAAAATCATAATTTGGTAACGATTTTCGTATCTCAGAAAGAACAGTTAAACCACCATATCCAGAGTCAAAAATTCCAATAGGAAAATCATTTTTCATAGAGTAAAACTAAATAAAAAAAGGCAACCGAAAGATTGCCTTTTACTAAATAAGAAAATTATTTATTTATTTTTAATTGCTTCTGCATCTAGTCGTAATAATTCGATCATTACTTCTTCTGTACAGTCGATCCCCCCCTTTGAATAAAGTGTTGCACTTTCATCAATTATGTAACTCATTTTTTTACGCTCTGCAACAATTTCTATTGCTTTAGTTATTCTATTTAAAATAGGTTTATTGAGTTCTTCATTGTAAACTTGCATCCCTTTTTCTAATTCTTGTTGTCGTGCCTCTAATTCTTGTTGCTTCCTCCCTAACTTTTCTTGTTCCATTTTTAAAAGAACTGGAGATAAATCCTTTTCCTTTTGCTGAAAAATAACATAGGCTGCTTCAAATGCTTTATTCATTTCTTGGAGTTCTTTCATCCCCTCTAATTTATATGCATCAAGTTGTTTAAGAGCTTGTTTACGAGATTCAATTGTATCAAGTAGAACTTGAGAATTTACATGTCCGATTTTTGATTGTGCAAATGAGCTAAAAGAGCTAAATAAAGCGATTGCGATTAAAATGTTTTTCATATTATTATTTTATATTTATTTACTTACTAATTCCCATTTCTTCCAACACATCATCACTAATGTCTGATTCTTTTGTAGCATATACCAAATTACTTTGATTTGCCTTATCAAATACAAACGAATAACTATCGCGTTTTGCAATTTTTTTCATTGCCGTAAATATCCGATCTTGTATTGGTTTAACTAATTCTTGTCGTTTTTGAAAATAGTCACCATTTGAACCAAAATGCTGTGTTTGTAGTTCAATGGTTTCTTTTTCAAGTTTTTCTATTTCACTTTTTCTTTTTTCCTTTTCTTCAGCAGGAAGAAGGACTTCCTCACGATCAAAATTTGCTTTTTTTGCTTTTATTGCAGCATAGCGATCTTCAACTTCTTTTGTCCATTTTGTAGCTAAGCCATCTAATTTTTCTTTTGCTTGAATATACTCAGGAACATTTTTTAAAATATATTCCGAGTCGATATAAGCAAACTCTTGTCCATTGACTAAGTTTACGCCAAGAATAAAAAACAAAAAGAAAATGTATTTTAACATACTTTATTTTAGTTTGTAAAGAACGGCGAAGATAAACAATTATTGTTAAATTCTTCTACAGTTCCCCCAAGTTCATGCCAATTGAAAAACTTAATTTCGGATAATATCCTTTTGTACCAATTGAAATATCGCTCGCGCTTCCATAACCAGTAGACCATGTATTAAGTTTATCAAACCCTAGCCCATAATCCAAGCCAAGCATTCCAAACATTGGCAAGAAAACTCTGATTCCAATACCTGCAGTGCGCTTTACGTTAAAAGGGTTAAATTTATCAAAACTAGGGTAAGTGTTGCCCCCTTCTAAAAATGCTAAAGCGAAAAATGTAGCTTGAGGATTTAAGGAAATAGGATACCTTAATTCTATGGTATATTTTGTTACAATTGGATCTCCACCAGCAGAAGATATCGATTGATCTTCATAACCTCTTAGAGCAAGAATTGAAATTCCTCCTATTTGGTTAACTCCAGAAAGTCCGCTTCCACCCATTGAATATCGCTCAAATGGAGACACGCCTTTTGATTTATTGTATGCCCCTAGATACCCTATTCCAAAACGAGGCATCAGAATTAGTTTTTTGTCTTTACTCAAAGGTAAAAACCATTCAGCTGTAAATTTTAAACGATAATATTCCAAGTATTTGTATCTCTCTTGTGCGGAAAGTAAAGAATAATCCTTACCTTTTATTGAAGAATATGGAAGTGTTGCTTTTGACAAGAAAGTGAAATTTGAGCCACTTTGTGGATAAGTAGGAGCACTAACAGAAGAACGTTGAATTGTATATTGTAAAGAAATATCATTTGCAATTCCTTTTGAAAAAACCGGGAAGCGGGAGTCATTAACTACATCATAATATTTATAACCTAATTCAATATATGTTGAAAAATAATCGTCTGGCCATTTATTTCTTTTCCCAACTCCTAATCCAACTCCAGAAATTGAAAGCCCTGCATAGCCATCTTCTGTTCGCAATTTTCCATTTGAAGAAAGCGCAGTATGGTTTATTGAAAACGATAAAGAGTTGGGTTTTTTACCCCCTAGCCAAGGCTCAATAAAAGAAAAAGTATAGCTTTGATAAAATCTACCATTAGATTGGGCGCGCAAGCTAAGCCGCTGACCATCTCCTCCAGGCAAGGGGGACCATGCATTTTTCTTAAAAAAATTACGAGTTGAAAAATTATTAAATGTTAAGCCAAGTGTTCCAATAATTCTACCTGATGAAGTTGGACCGGCTCCTCCATACCCACCAGATAATTCAATTTGATCAGAATTTTTCTCCTCAACAACATATTCAATATCAACGGTACCTTTACTTGGATTTGGCAATGGATTCACCTGAAATGCTTGTTCATTAAAATAACCAAGTTGCGCTAATTCTCTTTGAGTTCGCATTATATCTCCTTTATTAAATAAATCTCCAGGTTTTGTCCTGATCTCCCTAAGAATTACATAGTCATTTGTTTTTGTGTTACCCTTAATTGTTATTGTTCCATTTCGAGCTTCTTTCCCTTCAATAATTCGAATTTGGTAGTTAATCATATTTTGGTTAACGTTAATTTCGACTGGCATGACTTGGAAAAATAAATATCCCTGATCCATATAAAGAGAGTTAATATCTCTTCCATCTCCTGAGCCGTTCAATCGTTGCTCAAATAAATTACGGTTATATAAATCCCCCTTTTTAATTCCTAAAACAGTATCTAAAAAACTAGATCGGTATTTTGTATTTCCAAGCCATTCAATGTCACCAAAATAATATTTCTCTCCTTCAGTTATATTAATTTCTATCATTAGATTTTTAGAATTTAGTTGATAAACTGTATCAAATGAAATGCTAGCATCTCGTAATCCTACTTTGTTAAATTTTTCTAAGAGTAATATCTTGTCTTTTTCATAACTTGATTCAGTAAACTTAGATCGTTTAAAAATTTGAAGAATACCTCTTTGTTTTGTATCCTTCATTGCCCATCGTAACTTCCAAGCTTTTATTTCAGTATTTCCCCTAACCTCAATTTTTTTAATTCCTATTTTATCACCCTTTTCAATTTTTATAATAAATATTTCAGAGGAATTTATTAGGGTGTCTTTTACTCTTGAAATGTCGACTTTAGCATTAAAAAATCCTTTTTCCCTGAAATATCCTCTTATTTTGGCTTTGGTTTGAAAAACTAGATTTTCGGTAATTGTTTTTCCTGCAAATAGGGTTATTTCTTCCCTCAATTTATCGGCATCTCTTTTACCAACGCCTTTGAAACTAAATTTAGATAATTTCATTCTCGGTTCAACAGAAATTGTTAGGTAGACAACCCCGGCAATTTCTTTTGTAACGTAAATAGCAACATTTGAAAAAATTTCTTCTTTCCATAAATTTTTTATTGCGTTTGAAATATCATTTCCAGGCAATAAGATTATTCCTCCCTGCCGTAACCCTGCAATCAATTTAATTGCTTGATGATCAAAATTATCAGCTCCAATTACACGAATAGGACCAAGTTCATATTCTTTAGCTTGCGTGTAATTAATTTCAAATGAGCCAATGCTAATTGGTGTTTCTTGAGAAAAAAGAAAAAAGTGACAAAAAAATACGAATAAACAAAAGTACTTCATATTTATAGAGCAATTTGTGAAGAGAGCATTCCAAATCGGCGTTCTCTATTTTGATATTCTATTATGGCTAAAACTAAATTTTCGCGCCGAAAATCAGGCCATTGTATCTCAGTAAAATAAAGTTCTGAATATGCAATTTGCCAGAGTAAAAAATTGCTAATCCGATATTCCCCACCTGTTCTAATAAGTAATTCAGGATCTGGAATAGAATTAGTAAAAAGGTATTGATGAATAAGCTCTTCTGTTATTTCTGAAATGGCAATATCATCTTTCTTTACTGCGAAGGCTATTTTTTTTAAAGCTTGATTAATTTCCCATTTTGAACTATAATTTAATGCAAGAATTAGTGTTAATTTACTATTTTCTTTTGTGAGCTCAATAGCATTATTTAAACTTTTCGCACACTGCTTAGGCAGATCATTTATTTCTCCAATGGTTAAAAGCCTTACACCATTTTTATTAAATTCTTCTATTTCGTTTGCAATCGATGTAATTAATAAATCCATAATTCCATCTACCTCTTCTTTTGGTCTTTTCCAATTTTCTGTGGAGAAAGCATATAAAGTTAGATAAGACACCCCTAATTCAATGCCTGTTTTTACAGTTTCGCGAACAGATTCAACTCCTGAAACGTGTCCAAAGAGTCGGTCTTGCCCCTTTTCATTTGCCCACCTTCCATTTCCATCCATTATTATTGCAATGTGTTTTGGAATTTTTTCAGGGATTATATTTTCTATTAAATCAGTCATAAATTATCTGAGGATAACGAAAGTAACTAAATATTCTTGCCCAATCAATAAAATATTGTTTTAACAACAAAAACACATTTATTAAAAGTCAGCGTTAAAATAATATTTTTACGAAAGATAGTAAGATTATTCAGCAAGAACAATTAGCTTATTGTCAATTAATTCAACCACGCCACTATTAATGGATATTGAAATGTGATTAGCATCTATTTGTTTAATCATAGTATTACTTCCAGACTCTTCAAATTTTTCTGCTAATTCTACAATGATTTCTCCTGTCATTAAGGAAGAAATAATTGATGAGTGATTATTTAGGACTTGAAAAATTCCAGCTTGCCCAGGGAGTGAAACTGACACGACTTCTCCGTCAAATATTTTGTTCGTAGGCGTGATAACGTTTAATTCCATGATTTAGGCTTCAGCTAACATTTTATCTCCTGCAGCAATTACATCTTCAATTCCTCCTTTTAAATTGAATGCAGCTTCAGGATATTTATCAAATTTTCCGTCTAGGATGTCATTAAATGCTTTAATCGTATCTTGAATATCAACTAAAACACCAGGTATTCCCGTAAATTGTTCTGCTACGTGAAAGGGTTGAGATAAGAAACGTTGAACTCTTCGTGCACGATGAACAATTAACTTATCTTCTTCAGATAACTCGTCCATTCCAAGTATCGCAATTATATCTTGTAATTCTTTGTAGCGTTGTAGTGTTAATTTTACACGTTGTGCACAATCGTAGTGTTCGTCACCAACAATTTCTGCAGTTAGAATCCGAGATGTAGAATCCAAAGGATCCACAGCAGGATAAATACCAAGTTCTGCAATTTTACGAGATAGTACTGTTGTTGCATCTAAGTGAGCAAAAGTATTTGCTGGTGCCGGATCTGTAAGGTCATCCGCAGGAACATAAACCGCCTGAACAGAAGTGATAGAACCACTTTTTGTTGAGGTAATTCGTTCTTGCATTGCGCCCATTTCTGTTGCCAATGTTGGTTGATAACCTACTGCTGAAGGCATTCTTCCTAGTAAGGCAGAAACTTCTGATCCTGCTTGTGTAAAACGGAAGATGTTGTCAACGAAAAATAAAATATCTTTTCCTTGCTCTTCGCCGTCTCCATCTCTAAAATATTCTGCAATTGTTAAACCAGAAAGAGCAACTCGGGCTCGTGCTCCAGGAGGCTCATTCATTTGTCCAAATACAAATGTCGCTTTTGATTCTTTTAAAACTTCTAAGTCTATTTTTGTAAGGTCCCAGCCTCCAGCCTCCATTGAGTGCATGAATTCATCGCCATATTTTATAATTCCAGACTCGAGCATTTCGCGCAACAAGTCATTTCCTTCTCTTGTTCTTTCTCCAACACCTGCAAAAACAGATAAACCTCCGTGTCCTTTTGCGATGTTGTTTATTAATTCTTGAATCAAAACTGTTTTTCCAACTCCAGCTCCTCCAAACAAACCAATTTTTCCGCCTTTTGCGTATGGTTCGATTAAGTCGATAACTTTAATTCCTGTGAGTAAAACCTCAGTTGCTGTTGAAAGTTGGTCAAATTTTGGTGCTTCACGGTGAATAGGAAGTCCACCAGTACTGTCCATAACATTGATTCCGTCGATTGCCTCACCAACTACATTAAATAAGCGACCTTTAATTTTATCTCCAGTTGGAACTTTTATAGCCATTCCGGTAGCAATCACAGGCATTCCGCGCATGAAACCATCCGTTGAGTCCATGGAGATTGCACGTATAGAATTTTCGCCAATATGCGATTGCACTTCTAAAACAACCCTTGTTCCATCAGCTCTTCTTACTTCAAGTGCATCATAAATATTTGGTAGAGAGACTCCGATTTCAAATCGAACATCTACTACTGGTCCGATAACTTTTGAGATTTTTCCTTCAATAATTGACATCTTCACTATGGATTTTAATTTTGCGCAAAGATACAAATTTTTTTAAGTGACTCATATTTTTGAGAAACTTATTAAATCTTATTTCTGTAAATTCTTTAGTAAAAATTTTACAGGGAAATACGAAAACAAAATACTGAGTGTGCTCACTGAAATGAGTATCAAGAAAAAATCCTTAAGCACTAATTTTACAGGAAATGGCATGCCAGCTCCAGGAATCTGAAGTAAACCAAATTCTTGTTGCACCAAACAGACGGTATATCCAACGAGCAAGCCTAAAAAAATACCTGCTCCCGAAATCAACAAGCCCTCTAAGAAAAAGATTTTAAAAACATTCTTCTCGGTGAGCCCCATGCTTTGAAGGGTCTTAATATTTTCTTTTTTTTCTACAAACAACATTGTTAGCGAGGCAACTAAATTAAAAGAAGCTAGAATAAAAATAAATATCATAATGAAAATAACTATTAATCTCTCTGA
The DNA here is from genome assembly GCA_044358215.1 of Crocinitomicaceae bacterium. Taxonomy (GTDB): domain Bacteria; phylum Bacteroidota; class Bacteroidia; order Flavobacteriales_D; family Crocinitomicaceae; genus UBA952. Next base: position 10,573 of record JBIKOE010000020.1, on the reverse strand, counting down.
TTTACTCGTTTTAAAAATCAACTCGTTTTTTTCATAATTTGTTTTTACAACAAAGTTGTCTCCAAGGATGCCCATGATTTTAGTTTTCATTTCATCATTTGATATCTTGGGCTGCACATCAATATAAATATGAGAAAGTTCGCTAGAATAGTTTAATAAGTTTCGGGTATTTTCTAAGGGCCAGAGTATTTTTTCTTGGTTGATTTCAGTGTTGTAATTCATAATTCCTGCTATCGCAATCTGTCCACTGTAAAATGGTGTTTTTCCAAATCGTATTTTTATATTTCGTTTTGGTGCGTAAATTAAAATTTGCTCGTGTTCACTCTGGAAGCCTTTTTTCGCGTTAAGCTTTTGCATAAGTTCCACTCCAATTATTCCATAAGCAGCACCATTTCTTTCTTTAAATAATTCATTTCCTGCTAGTAAATGGGATTTAATTTTTATAGATTTTAGAAAATTACTTTCAACTCCTATTAAGGTTGCGTTTACCCATTTCTTTTCGTGCCTTAAAACGACAACTTCTTCAAGCCCTTTAGAAAAACTTGAAACTCCCTTACATTTTTTTATTTCGCGCCAATTAATTTCGCGCTCATCAAATGTTTTTCTTTTTTTTGCGGTAATCGTTATATCCGGTTCAAATTCACTGTAAAGTGATTCAATCATTGTTTCTATTCCATTAAATGCTGAGAGCAAAATAATCAATGCTGCAGTTATTACAAATACACCAACAATAGATATTCGTGTAATTAAGGTAATAACATTCTTCTTTCTTGAAGAACGGAGATACCGAAACGCTATGTAAAAAGGTATATTTATGATTATTTTTTTAGAAGCTCATCAATTTTCATCGCATAATCAAGAGAATCGTCAATATGGAAGGTGAGATTTGGGATTTTTCGCATATTTTTTAGGCGTTTCCCTATATCTAGTCTTACTTTGCCTTTATTTAAGTTTATATTTTCCAACACAGTTTGTTTATCCGGCCCAGTAAAAAAACTAAGGTAGCACCTTGCGTGAGAAAGATCAGAGGTAACGCGCACGATTGTAACTGTAACCATAGAGCCAAGACATATTTCTGCACTATTTCGTTGAAAAAATACAGCTAATTCAGTTTGAATTACTGCTTCAATTTTATTTTGACGTATTGATCCCATATTGGTAAAAGTAAGAAATAAGAGTTGAATCTAATTTAAATCAAGAGATTTGATTTTCTTTATTACTTGAAATAGATTAAGTTTCCTCTGCTTTTCATTTAGATTCATGAATTTAATCCGTTCTTTGCGTATTAATTTTTGTAATTTGAGATACTTCTTAAATGCTATCAAATAGTTTAGGTCGCCCTTTAAAAATCGAAATAAAGTTATCACCACAAGATTTAAGTTGTAAATTATTAGAGTATATTTTGGTAGATGTAATCCATGTAATATGTATGTATTCCGTTTAGCAATAATGCGAACCTTATTTTTAGGGAGTTTATTTATTGTTGCAGATATTTCGTGATAGCAAATGGAATTTGGTTGAAAATACAATTCCCATCCCATTTTCCAAGCTCTAATTCCTAGGTCAACGTCTTCAGAATAATATGGATTAAAAAGCTCACAAAAACCATCAAGTAGAAGAAAATATTCTCTTCGAATGAGCGCATTGGCACCGGATAAAAAAAATGTTGGAGAAACTCCAGGTTTTGAGTAATCATTTTTATTACTCTTAATATACATATGATAATTTATAATTGGAACTTTAGCCCCATCTTGAAATTCTAAAGTAATGGGTGTCTTAATTAAACCCATTACACCAAAAACATTCTTGTTTTCAAATAATGGTAAAATGGATTTAAAATACCCTTTTTCCAAATGAAGATCAGAATTAAGAATAAATACCAATTCTTTTGTTGCAGCTTTAACCCCCCTATTTACATTGCTAGAGAAACCAGTATTTGTCTCAGACTGAATAATATTAATTTCTTTAAAGCGGTCCTTAATTACTGAGACTGAGTTATCATAAGACGCGTCGTCACTAACTATGATTTCATAGTTTTTTAACTCGCTTGTTTCTAATGCTTCAATAGCACAATAAATGGTTTCTGAAATTATGTTTTCGCCATTATAATTTGGGATTACGACCGAAATGCCGAATGGATCATCTTTCACAGAAACTATTTAGCCAAATTTAATTAAAATTATATTCAAAACAAGATAAGATTAGTAAAATCATTGGTTATCTTTGTGAAAACTAATTTTATTTCTTCAAAGATCGTTTTTAACTTATCAAGTTAAAGCATATATGAAACCCTTTCCACAGATTTTTAGCTTAGCATTTAAATACCGCCAGTTGGCAGCATTAACAATACTTGGAAACCTATTGTTTACCGTATTCAATCTTCTTTCTTTAGTTTTGTTTATTCCTTTTTTGCAATTGATATTTAATCTGAATTCCACAAGAAAACAGGTTGTTTCACCAATTTACAGCAACAATTTGAGTGATTTACCTGGTTATTTACAAGATCAATACAATTATGAGATGACCAAGCTTGTAAATACCGAACCAAAAAGCGCATTATTAATGGTTTGTATTATGGTTTTTGGGGCATTTTTATTGAAAAACCTGTCTCGATATTTCGCAATTTGGTTTCAGTCGGATTTACGAGCCAGAGTTGTTAAAGATATCAGAGATAAAATTTACGAAAAAGTCATTAGATTGCCATTGTCCTTTCACTCCAATCAACGAAAGGGCGATCTTTTAACTAGAATGGGGCATGATGTTGGTGAAGTTGAAAATGCGCTTGTTTGCACCTTGGAATTAGTTTTCAGAGATCCCATTTCGATTTTAATTCACGTAATGACCTTGTTTTTTATAAGTCCAGAGCTTACCATGGTTTCATTTTTTCTACTACCCATATCGGCATTTGTAATTTCTTTAGTCGGTAAAAGTCTCAAGCGAACTGCAAAGCAAGGTCAGGAGCAATTGGGTCTATTAACATCATCATTTGATGAGAGTTTAAACGGAGTAAGAATTATCAAGTCTTTTAATGCAATAACATTTATGTCAAAAGTGTTTCAAAAACTAAATTTGAGACATCAAAAACTTACATCAAAAACTATTCGTAAAAAAGATATTTCTTCTCTATTAAATGAGACTATTGGGGCAGGTGTTATGATGTGTTTGGTGTGGTTTGGTGGCAAGCAAATCATTGACTCCTCCGACAGTCAGCACGCATTAACCGGAGAATTATTCATCACATTTATAGTTATATTTTCTCAATTATTACGCCCAATTCAATCTGTTTCTAGTGGAATTGCCGTTATCAATAAAGGTATTGTTTCTTTGGATAGAATCAATGAGATTTTGAACTGTGATGAAAAAATCAATGAATGTGCAAGTCCTATTTCTATCAGTAATTTTAAAAATGAAATCATTTTCCAAAATGTTGGGTTTAGTTATAACAATTATGAAAGTGTTCTTAATAATATTAATTGGACTGTTAAGAAAGGAAGTTCAGTTGCAATAGTAGGAGAATCAGGAAGTGGAAAGTCTACTCTTATGGACTTGTTATCTCGTTTTTATGATGTTACAGAAGGGGCCATATTGATTGATGGTTATGATATTCGAAATCTGATAATACATGATTTGAGAAATCTAAGTGGTATTGTTTCTCAGGATTCAATTCTTTTTAATGTTTCTTTTTCAGAAAACATTGCTTTTGGAGATCCGAACCCAGACTTTTCAAAGATTGAAAAATCAGCAATTGCAGCAAATGCACACTCCTTCATAGTAGAACTTGAAAACGGATATGAAACCGTTATTGGGGAAAGAGGAAATAAATTATCGGGAGGGCAAAAACAAAGATTAAATATTGCGCGAGCTCTATATAAAAATCCAGATATATTAATTCTAGATGAGGCTACATCTGCATTAGACACAGAATCAGAGATGTTGGTTCAAGAAGCTCTTGAAAAATTAATGCAAAATAGAACCTCTTTTGTAATTGCCCATCGACTTAGCACAGTAAGAAATGCCGATGAAATAATTGTATTAGCAAAAGGAAAAATTATAGAACAGGGCAACCACGAGGATTTAATGAAAAAAAGAGGTGCATATCATAAATTTTGTGCGCTCCAAGGATTGAAGTAAATTATATCTTCTGAACATTATTAAAATACATTTGTTAAGTTTGCAACATAAAAATAATAATATGTCTCTCCCTAAAATTACATTTTCTACTGAACAAGAAACAGATTTTTATAAAGTTCTTCGTTCTAGAGTAAACAATTATTTCAAAGAAAAACAAATTTCGCGGCACGCAAATGCTAATATGGTCTTCAAGACTATCTTTATGTTAGCACTTTATTTAGTTCCTTTTGGCTTTATCCTTTTTGCTGAATTATCAAATCCTGTTCATTACTTCATGTGGGTTATAATGGGTTTTGGAATGTCAGGAATTGGACTTTCTGTTATGCATGATGCTAATCATGGGGCATATTCTAAAAATGAAAAAGTAAATAAATTTATTGGTAAAGTGATTTATTTTATTGGTGGAAGCGATGTCAATTGGCGTATCCAGCACAATGTTCTTCATCATACTTATACAAATGTTGCTGACATGGATGAAGATATTGAATCAATTTCATTTTTACTCCGTTTCTCTCCTCACACTAAAAGATACAAAATTCATAGATTCCAATTTATCTATGCATGGGCTTTTTATAGCTTAATGACAATTTTATGGTCTTCCACTAAAGATTTTAAGCAAGCGCTTCGCTATAAATCAAAAGACTTAATCAAAACACAGAATTTAACATTCTCAAAACATTTAGCAGCAATTATTTTTTCCAAATTATGTTATTATAGTTTGTTTATCGTAGCACCTTTATTATTGTCTAATGCACCGTGGTATTGGATAATTAGTGGCTTAATTACAATGCATTTAATATGTGGATTGGTTTTAGCCGCAATTTTTCAGCCTGCACATGTCGTTCCAACTTCTGATTACCCTCAGCCAGATAGCACAGGAAATGTAGACTCTGATTGGGCGATTAGCCAATTGTATAACACTACTAATTTTTCTCCAAAACACCCAATTTTTACATGGTATGTTGGAGGGTTAAATTACCAAGTTGAACATCATTTATTTCCAAATATCTGCCATGTTCATTATCCAAATATTTCTAAAATAGTTAAGCAGACTGCTCTTGAATACAATTTACCTTATCATTCTTATAAAAACTTCACGTCAGCATTAAGAGCACATACTAAAATGCTTTATAATCTTGGGAAATATGATGATGCACCTGCAATACATTAATTTTTTCTAGTATTTAAAGAATCACCTTCTTTTTACTAATTTTTAAAAACTTAATCCCTTGTGAAAATTCGCTTAGACAAATATGTTTGGTGTGTTCGGCTTTGCAAAACAAGATCGCAAGCAACAGAAATTATAGCGAAAGGACATATAAAAATTAATTCACAAACGATAAAGCCTTCAAAAGAGCTTAGAATTCAAGATGTAATTTCAGTTCACAAAAATAATGCAGTTTTTTCATATAAGGTTATAGAATTGTTAGATAAACGCGTTGGTGCAGCGCTCATTGAAAATTTTATTATAGATGTTACTCCAATAGAAGAAAAGGAAAAATTTAAAGCATATCAGCTAGTACGTCAAATTTATCGTCAAAATGGCGATGGTAAACCTACCAAAAAAGACCGTCGAGATTTAGAGTCTTTTTTTGAAGATATTTAAAGAATAAATAATGTTCTAAATATTAATACCTATTAAAATTTAATCTTTCACCTAAGACATCATCAAGTATAATCCCATCTTGAAAAACAATGCTCCCATTTACAAACGTCTTTTCTATTGTGTGTGAAAATTGAATTCCCTCAAATGGAGACCAACCACAATAATACATACAATTTTCTTTAGCAACAATTGGCGATTTCGTTTGTGAAATAACTACTAAATCTGCTTTATAGCCCTCTCGAATAAATCCCCTTTCCTTTATTCTAAATAAAATTGCAGGAGCATGACACATTTTTTCAACAACTTTTTCAAGACTTAGGGCACCTTCTTTTACTTTTTCTAACATTGCTAGTAGCCCGTGTTGCACCAATGGGCCTCCAGAAGGAGCATTAAAATAGGATTGATTTTTTTCTTGTAAAGTGTGTGGCGCGTGATCCGTTGCAATCACATCTATACGATTATCAAGCAAAGCCTTCCATATTCCTAAACGGTCGCTTTCTTTTTTTACTGCAGGATTCCACTTTATAAAATTTCCTTTTTCTGCATAATCTTTTTCTGAAAACCATAAATGATGAATACACGCTTCAGCAGTAATCTTTTTTTGCTCTAAGGGAATTGTATTTTCAAATAAATGGGTCTCTTTTTCTGTAGAAATATGCAAAACATGCAAACGACTACCATATTTCTTTGCTAGAGAAACTGCAAATTTAGATGACTTATAACACGCTTCTTCACTACGAATTATAGGGTGTTCTTGAATTGGAATATGTTCACCATAAATCAGCGTTGCTTTCTTTAAATTTGCTTGAACAGTGTTTTCATCTTCACAATGTGTTGCAATTAACATCCCCACTTGAGAAAAAAGTCCTTCAAGTGCTTTTTCATTGTCAACCAACATATTTCCTGTTGAGGAGCCCATAAACACTTTTACTCCGCAGACATTTTCTGGATTAGTTTTTAGAACTTCTGTAAGATTATCATTTGATGCACCCATAAAAAAAGAGAAATTTGCTAATGAGCTTTTTGAAGCAATAGCATATTTTTCCTCTAATAATTTCTGAGTTAATGCATTAGGAATCGTATTTGGCATTTCCATAAAAGAGGTTATTCCTCCTGCAACTGCTGCCCGAGATTCCGAAAAAATTGTGCCTTTATGAGTGAGGCCTGGTTCTCTAAAATGTACTTGGTCATCAATGCAGCCTGGTATAATTATTTTTCCATTGGCGTCTATTTCAATAGCCCCACAATTATTTTCTATTATCCCTCCAATTTTCTCAATGACATCTCCTTTTATAAGGATATCAGAGGTAAATACTCGGCCTTCATTTATAATAGTTCCGTTTTTTAGTAAATAATTCACAATTTCATTTTTTTCATTTTCCAAACACCAAAAAATGCCTCTTTAAAAATCCCACTGCTCATTTTGGAAGTACCATGAAGGCGATCCACAAAGACAATTGGCAATTCTCTCACTTTAAAACCATGTTTAAGCGCAGCATATTTCATACAGATTTGAAAGGCATATCCTTTAAAGGGATTATTTTTTAATTGAATTGTTTTAAGAACATCTTTATGGTAACATTTGAAACCAGATGTTGTATCACGAATATTTATTAATAAAATTAATCTAACATAAACACTTGCAAAATAGGACATCAATACACGTTTCATAGGCCAATTTTTTACCCCTCCTCCCTTACAATAACGCGATCCTATGGCAAGTCCTACACCTTCAATACACGCCTGTCTTAAGTCTTTTAAATATTTTGGATTATGCGAAAAATCGCAATCCATCTCAAAAATATAAGTGTAATCATTTTTTAATGCCCACTCAAAGCCATGAAGATAAGCAGTTCCCAAACCCATTTTAGCACTTCGCTTTTCTAAATGTAAAAGTCCTGGGAATTTTATTTGCAATTTTTCTATCTCTTGAGCCGTACCATCGGGTGAATTATCATCGACAAATAAAATATGATAGCCCTCTTGTAAATCTACAATTGCCTCAGTAATTAATGAAACATTTTCAATTTCATTGTATGTTGGAATTATAATTAATGTGTCGACTAGCATCTTAAAAACGAAGTTAAGCAATAAAGATCAAAATATATTATGACCATAGTTTTTTAAAAAATCAAAGAGGCACAAAAAAGCCCGATTTTTTAAAATCGGGCTTTTGTTAAAAATATTAATAAGATTAAGCTTCTTCTGAAGTTTCTTCTTCCTCACTAAGCTCAGGGCTAGTTGTGGAATTTTCAGTATTTTCTGCAGCCTCACTAACTTCTGTTGTAGTATCAGCTTGGTCTTCAACTTCAACTTCCGCTTCTTCTCCTTTAACCGCTCCACGAGCCATTTTTACAGAAACAACTACAGCATTTGCAGGGTCTAGAAAAGTAATTCCTGGTATATTGATAGTATTTACTCGGATAGCACCACCAATATTTAATGTAGAAATATCTAATATAATTGCTTCTGGTAAATCTTTGGAAAGACCAACACATTGTAGGCTCCTAAAAACAAGCATTAATTTTCCTCCAGCCATAACACCAGGAGAAGAACCAACAAGTCTAACAGGTAATTTTATACGAATCGTTTTAGTTTCGTTTAATTCTAAAAAGTCTACGTGTTGTATGGTATCTTTTGTAGGATGTTGCTGTAATTCTTGGATAATTCCAACTGCAGTTTTTCCATCAATATTTAACTCAACTTGGTAAACATCTGGAGAATATACGATTTTTTCAATTGCCACTTGCTTTACAGAAAAATGTGTCTGTTGACCCTGTCCGTAAAGTACACAAGGAACCAGTCCCGCAGAGCGCAGACTCGAAGCATCCTTTTTCCCTACGTTCGCTCTAAGCGAACCGCTCAATTGTACTGTTTTCATTTATATTTAATTTTAAGAGATTACAAAATGTGAACTAATTGATTCGTTATTTACCAATCTTTTGATAACATCCGCAAATAATTCTGAAACAGAAACGACTCTGATTTTAGAATTCTGCTTCATCAATGGAATTGTATCAGTAACAATTAGTTCGGTTAATTTAGAGTTTGATATTCTATCATATGCAGGACCACTCAAAACTGCATGTGTACAAAAAGCCCTAACACTTTTAGCGCCTTTTTCAATTAATAAATCTGCAGCCGTAGTAAGTGTGCCAGCCGTATCACACATGTCATCAATAATAATAACATCTTTGCCCATAACTTCTCCAATGACAGTCATTTCTGCTATCTCATTGGCTTTCTTGCGGTTTTTATGGCAAAGAACAAGACCACAATTTAGATTTTTAGCGTAGGAATTAGCTCTTTTAGCTCCACCAACATCAGGTGCAGCAACAACTAAATTATCAATATTAATTGCAGAAATTTCCTTTAAAAATAATGTAGAAGCATAAAGATGATCTACTGGAACCTCGAAAAATCCTTGAATTTGATCTGCATGTAAATCCATTGTAATAACACGATCAACTCCTGCAGCCATTAGCATGTTTGCAATTAATTTTGCGCCAATTGCAACTCTAGGTTTGTCTTTTCGATCTTGTCTTGCAAAGCCAAAATAAGGTATAACAGCAATAATTTTTCTTGCTGAAGCCCTTCTTGCTGCGTCTACTAATAAAAGTAGTTCGAAAAGATTTTCAGTGGGGGGCATTGTTGATTGTACAATAAATACATCTTGTCCTCTAACAGTTTCTTCAAATGAAGGCTGGAATTCCCCATCACTAAAGACAGTAACTTTAACATCTCCAAGTTTTCCACCAAAATTTTCGGCAATATTATTCGCCAATTTTAAAGATGCCCTACCCGAAAATATTTTTACGCCCACTTTTTTTTCTTAATAAGGTTGCAAAATTAAGGTTTTTATTTTTTATAAAAAAATCATAGTCTTAATAAGCTTTTAAATAAGCAAAAGTAATACTTGAGTTTTGGACAATTAGACTAATTTTGTGGTGATGTCAACCAAAAAAACCATTCCTTATTCTCTCTTTGGGCGCTTAATTAAGTATGCCCTTCCGTACAAATACTTTTTCGGGATTTCCGTCATTTGTATCCTCTCCTTATCAGTTTTAGGGCCTTTGAGGCCATATATTATTGGAGATATGGTTGACAAATACATTATCAAAAGTCAAAATCAAAATAAATTACTTTTTTGGTCAATGATTGTAGTTCTAATTTTGACATTGGAGGGAATCTTACAACTTTGCTCCACGTACATATCTAATTTATTAGCGCAATCTGTCATTCGAGATTTACGAAAAAAGATATTCCAGCATTTATTGTCATTTCGTATGCGTTATTTTGATAAAAATCCAGTTGGAGCTATGGTTACACGTGTTGTTTCAGATCTTGAAGCGATAACAGAGGTATTTTCCGCAGGGATAATGGAAATTGCTGGAGACATTATTTCATTGTTTTTTATTCTAACGCTAATGTTTATTACAAACTGGCAACTTTCTTTAATGACATTAATCCCAATTCCATTTTTATTAATTGCTACCCGCATTTTTGCGCGCGCTATGAGAGACTCTTTTAAGCTTGAGCGACAGCAAGTAACGCGGCTAAATACATTTGTTCAAGAACGCTTGACTGGCATGTCGATTGTACAGCTTTTTAACCGGCAAAAGAAAGAGTTTGAAAACTTTGAAGAGATAAATAAAGGCCATAGACAGGCACATGTAAATGCAGTTTGGGCAAATTCTATTTTTTTCCCAATAGTTGAGCTTTTATCTTCCTTATCTATTGCCTTTCTTTTAGTTTGGGGAGCACTTAACGTAAGTGGAAAAACACAAGTAGAGATTCGCTTAATGTATGGGCAGATAATTGCTTTTACTTTATGGA